>NZ_NCFJ01000211.1:0-4125 GCF_002281105.1 Polynucleobacter sp. 35-46-11 | reverse complement strand
GCGCGCGCAGCAATCCAATGCGCAAAGCGTAGTGGTTGCGACTGACTCACCAGAAATCCAGGCAGCGTGTGATGAACACCGCATTGAGTGCTTGTTAACTAGCCCAGATCACCCCACTGGCACAGACCGCATTGCAGAGGTTGCGCAATTACTAAAACTTCCAGCAGATACTTTGATTGTGAATGTACAAGGCGATGAGCCGCTCATTCCGCCAGAACTCATTAACCAGGTTGCCCAAACTCTGGCTGACAACGCTGCTTGCGCGATCTCGACTGTTGCAGTGCCCATTGCAGATGTCACTGAGATTAATAATCCCAACGTGGTCAAAGTAGTCCTTAATCGTTCCAATGAGGCCCTCTACTTCTCTAGATCCGCCATACCGTTTGTGCGCGACCCAGAAATAACTTCCAATGTGGTCCATTTACGCCATTTGGGCATCTATGCCTATCGGGCGGATTTTCTGCAGGCCTACACCCGTCTTGAACCCGCTCCACCCGAGCAAGCAGAGGCCCTAGAGCAGCTTCGCGCCCTCTGGAACGGCTATCGTATTGCCGTCTACACTGCTAGTGAAGCCCCGCCAGCCGGCGTTGATACCGCCGAAGACCTCGAGCGGGTACGCCGCATCTTGATCAACTAGCCCAGAATCTAGTTATCAGCGGTTTCTCGGGGATAATCCTAGGAATTAGTTACAAAGGATCCCGAAAAAATACGGGACAATGAGGGTCTTCTAAGGGGAAAACAATGCGGTTAATTCTGCTAGGTGCACCAGGTGCTGGCAAAGGAACACAAGCTCAGTTCATTTGCGAAAAATTTGCTATTCCACAAATCTCGACAGGCGATATGTTGCGCGCTGCTGTTAAGGCTGGAACTGAACTTGGCGTTGCTGCCAAAAAGATTATGGATGCGGGCGGCCTTGTTTCCGATGACATCATCATTGGCCTAGTCAAAGATCGCCTAACTCAACCTGATTGCAGTAAGGGTTATTTGTTTGATGGTTTTCCAAGAACCATTCCTCAAGCGCAAGCCATGAAAGATGCGGGCGTGCCTATCGATTACGTTTTAGAAATTGATGTACCGTTTGATGCCATCATTGATCGCATGAGTGGTCGTCGTGTTCATCCTGCTTCAGGCCGCACTTATCACATCACTTTCAACCCACCAAAAGTAGAAGGCAAGGATGATGTCACTGGTGAAGCCTTGATTCAGCGTGATGACGACAAAGAAGAAACTGTTCGCAAGCGTTTGCAGGTATACAACGATCAGACTCGTCCACTCGTGGAGTACTACTCAACTTGGGCAACACAAAGCAACGCAGCTGACAAAGTAAAGGCTCCCGCCTATTGTAAGGTCAGTGGTACCGGTAGCGTTGATGACATTACTGCTTCAATCTTTGCAGTTCTGAAATAACTTGTTTTATGCAAAAGCTAAAATGGACTGCACTTGCAGTCCATTTTTTATTAGGCATGAACACTTAATTTCATTCCCAAGGCATGTATTACTCTTGTGACAGTCTCAAATCGTGGTCGAGCCTCAATTTTCAAAGCCCTATACAGAGACTCCCTAGTAACGCCACTTTTTTTAGCAATATCACTCATTCCTTTTGCTCTCGCAATATCACCAATAGCAGCGACAAATAAAGCGGGGTCACCATCCTCCAAGACCGCTGTTAGGTATCCAGCAATATCCTCTTCTGTTTTTAAATAATCTACAACATCAAATTTTGGTAAATCACTTATTTTTATCTTTTTCATTTTTGTCATTTAATCCTCCATCGTCAGGAGCAACTTTTTAACCTTCTTAATATCTACCGCTTGAGTAGATTTAGAGCCACCACCCAGCATTACGATAATTACTTTTCTGCGCTGTATGTAATACATTCTCCATCCGGCGCCAAAATGCTCTCGCATTTCATATATCCCACCGGATATCGGAGCAACATCCCCCAAATTACCCAAAGCCACCTTACGAAGCCTCGCCAGTAATCGACCCTGAGCAATGGGGTCCCGAATAGTATTGAGCCATACCTCAAATTCAGCTGTTTTATTGATTTCATACATGCCCAAATTGTAATTGATCGATTACAGTATACACAAAAACCATCTAAGTGAAATAGCTATTTATTTAAACTCAGAAAGTGGCTCTTCAGTGCTAAATTCGGTCAATGGCAGATAGAAAATCAACCAGCAGAATTATTGATGAGATGAATGAAACAATGCTCGGACTTCATCGCTACGGAGTGCTGACCACAAAAGAACTGAAAAAATTTACAAAGGATCTCGAAGAAAGAGCGAAGCACTGCAAGAGTTTCGATCAAAATAAAACAACTAAATCCTAAATTTCAGAATAATTACTTCAACTCTTTCAATGCACTCTCAAAAGATTCAATATCCGCAAAGCTTCGGTAGACAGAAGCAAAGCGGATGTAAGCCACTTTATCGAGGCGCTTGAGTTCACGCATTACCAACTCACCTACGCGCTCGCTTGGAATTTCTTTTTCGCCCAGACTAAGTAACTTCTCTTCAATACGGGCAATCGCTTCATCTACAGAATCGGATGAGACAGGTCGTTTGCGCAATGCCAGCTTGATTGAGCTAGCTAGCTTGTCATGGCTGTAATCAACGCGACTGCCGTTCTTTTTAACGACCGCAGGCAATACGAGCTCTACACGCTCGTAAGTCGTAAATCGTTTATCGCACTTTGAGCAACGGCGGCGGCGACGAATGGTATCGCCTTCATCCGATACCCGGGTATCTAAAACCTGGGTATCGTCGTTATGGCAAAAAGGGCAGCGCAATGAGGACTTTCTCTAACTTAGGCTTAGCCGTAAACAGGGAAACGCTTGGTCAACTCAGCAACTTGCGCACGAACCTTGGCAATATTGTCAGCATCATTGGGGTTATCCAAAACGTCTGCAATGAAATTACCCACTTGACGTGCTTCAGCTTCTTTGAAGCCACGAGTAGTCATTGCTGGTGAGCCCAAACGAATACCGCTAGTCACCATTGGTTTTTCTGGATCGTTGGGAATGCCATTCTTGTTGCAAGTAATGTGCGCTTCACCCAATACACGCTCAGCCTCTTTACCAGTCATTTTCTTAGCGCGTAAGTCGACCAACATCACATGAGAGTCTGTACCGCCAGAAACAATACGTAAGCCACGTGAGATTAAAGTTTCAGCTAAGGCTTTTGCGTTAGCAACTACTTGTTTTTGATAATCGATAAAGCTAGGCTCTTGAGCCTCTTTAAATGCTGCGGCTTTACCAGCAATCACATGCATCAAAGGACCGCCTTGTAGGCCAGGGAATACAGCTGAGTTAATTACTTTCTCGTGCTCAGCCTTCATCAAGATGATGCCGCCACGTGGACCGCGCAAACTCTTATGCGTAGTAGAAGTAACGATGTCGGCATGTGGCACTGGGTTTGGATAGACACCAGCAGCAATTAAACCTGCGTAGTGGGCCATGTCCACCATAAAAATCGCGCCCACTTCTTTTGCCAATTTACCGATGCGCTCGAAATCAATCTTTTTGGAATACGCAGAGGCGCCAGCAATAATCAATTTTGGTTTGTGCTCACGGGCCAAACGCTCCATCTGCTCGTAATCAATTTCTTCATTTTTATCTAAGCCATAAGCAATTGGGTTAAACCACTTACCACTCATGTTTAGAGCCATACCGTGAGTCAAGTGACCACCTTCAGCCAAGCTCATACCCATGAAGGTATCGCCTGGTTTCAAGAAAGCCAAGAACACCGCTTGGTTGGCAGATGCGCCGCAATGGGGTTGCACATTAGCCGCCTCGGCACCAAACAAGGCCTTAACGCGATCAATTGCCAATTGCTCAGCAACGTCCACAAACTCACAACCACCGTAATAACGCTTACCTGGATAGCCTTCAGCATACTTATTGGTCAACTGAGAGCCCTGCGCTTGCATCACTGCTGGTGAGGTGTAATTCTCAGAAGCGATCAGCTCAATATGGTCTTCCTGACGCTTATTCTCATTCTGAATCGCTGCCCACAATTCTGTATCGGTTTTAGCTAAGGTGTTTTGGCGGTCAAACATGGTCATAATCCTGATGAAGTTGTATTGCTGAGTGAATTAACTTAGTAAAATCAACCTACATCA
>NZ_NCFJ01000210.1:0-4131 GCF_002281105.1 Polynucleobacter sp. 35-46-11 | reverse complement strand
AAGTCATCTGACAGAATTTGCATATAACGCGCCAAAATAACCATATCTACTTTTGAATCGGCAACGATCTCTAAAAGTTTAGCTTCTTGTGCCGGCTTAGTCTCCGGTGTTACGGGGAGGTGATAAAAAGGAATGTCGGCAAAATCAATGCTGGAGTAGACCTCACGCGGATGGTTAGAAACAATTCCGCAAATAATCATTGGTAATTCACCGATACGCCAGCGGTAGAGCAGATCCACTAAGCAATGATCTAGCTTAGATGCCATGATCAATACGCGCTTTAAATCTTTAACAGCTCGCAAGTCCCAAGTAAGATCAAAACGTTTAGCGATCTCTACAAAGCCAGTTCTCAAAGTTTTGCTATCAGCGCTACAGCTAAAGCTCACACGCATAAAGAAGCGTTTAGATGCCTTGTCATCAAATTGCTGAGCCTCTTCAATGTCACCACCCAATTCAAAGATGTAGGTTGAAACTGCGGCAACAATGCCAGGTCGATTCGGGCAGGTAAGTGTGAGGTAGTAATTTTCTGTGGTCATGGCTTTAGTAGATGGGATTGCTTGTAAGGGCTAATTTTAGACTGCTTATTTAGAAGTGGTCAGGCTATCTGCGGGGCCCGGGTATGGCTCGCTCATATCTTTGATGGTGGGAATGGGAATATCGCTGCAAATGGGTTTAGGTCCCAAGGCATTGAGGAAGTTGCAATCTTGTTTGGTGGCTGCAGAGGCGGCATGCTCCAAGGGAGATTTTCCGGTGGTTACAGTAGAGACAGCGCTGACAGCAGTTGACGGGTTAGCTGCTGCTACGGAGACGGCAGCAGTTCCAGCAGAGCTGGCTGCAGTAGTTGCTGAACTTCCAAGGGCTAAAAGAGGGGCTGCACAGCCCATCATACTGAGGCAAAGAACGGCGCCCCCAAGAGTGATGCTGAGATAAAAGCAAAAAGCAGACCAGCCCGATGGGTTTGGTCTGCTTAGGTCAGCATTCAATGGGATGTCATTATTTACGTTGGCAGACAATGTTAAATACTCCTGCTGCCCATGACTCACTTACAACAGGTTCAAATTCACTATCCGGAGTCTTGTTATCTGAAACTACTTTGCCGCTACCTTTATTGCCAGCGAACTCTTTGTATTCGATTGGGCGATAACTAATGGCGGGACAGTTATATTCGTTGATGCCAATGATTGAGCTAACGGGCTGCTTTGTTTTTGGATTAACCCCAGGCTTTTTAAAATCCAGCATTGACATGATTTGTGCTTTTTCACCAGCAGCGCTAACGGTATCTAGGTCTACATAAACTACCATGACCTCATTCGATCCCAATTCTTTCCACTCGGCGAAGCTGCTAGAGAATGGCAGCAAGGAGAGGGAAGTAAAAATAGTGAGTGCGTGTAATTTTTTCATGTTCAGTAGCAATATCGATTAATCGGTTAAACCCGAACTGGGTCTGAAGACTTTATTCTAAACTCCCCAGCTTATTTTTCCTTAATATTCAGATCCAGTTGCCGGCGAATTATTTTGGGCTTCATTTGCAGTGGGAGATATTCATTTTGAGCCCAAAGTCCACTCATATTCCGATAGAGCTTGCTTTGCACCCAGCCAGATTGTCCAGTTTGATAGATAAAGAGAGATTGCTCTAAATCGGATAAATCAAAGAGCGTCCTAAGACTGGGGGCCTGCTTGGTTTCAAAAGGGTTGTCAGCCCTCAGAAGCTCGAGGCGCCCCACATTGATGCTAAAGCTATCCCCAGGAAATGCTTGAGTCAGATTAAACATGCTTCCTAGGAAGGGGACTTTGCTGAAGGGGCGGTGCTCTGAGACGGCTATGTGCGCATTTCCCCAGACCCAATTTTTAGGGTTATCGCCAAATTGGGCGCTGAGTTGCTCGAGTGCATTATCAAATGCTGCATTAGAAGCCTCTGCACAAGTTTCAATTTTTTCAGTTTGGGGGTCGTTGCACCAAGGGCTATCAGGATTTTGTAATTGCAAAATCAAGGGTTGCCTAAAGTTACGCGCCCCATAATTTTCAGTAAACAAATAAGCCAAACGTGAAAAGAGTTTTCTTGATAACTGATCAGCCCAGGCGTTAAAGATGAGTGCACCAGCACTATCAATTTTCATATCGCCATCAAAGTTTCTACTGAGTTCAATAGCTTGTTGCGCGAGAGGATGTTTTGATTGGGCAGACTTAAATAATTCCAATAATGGTGTGGCACCCAAAGAGAGGGTATCTGCTTGCATTGACTTCATGGATGGGAGGTCATGCATTGACTTACCTTTAATGAGCTCCACAATTCTGTCGTAGCGGGTTGGCAAATCCCAGTCTCCAGTCAGTGGGTTCGGATCATTGCTGGACAATATTTTTTGGTTAGCAGTGGCTATCCAGTTTGTATCTGGGTTGTTGCTACTGGGCAGTTGATCAAAAGGGACGTACCCGGTCCAGTCATATTGTTTTTCCCAGCTCAGTGCCGGTGCTACTCCATATAGTCCCTGGTGTAATGTTCGCTTAGGAGCAACACCAGCTGTCTGAAGTGAAATATTTCCATCTACATCTGCCATTACAACGTTTTGCATGGGGGCATAGTTTTTGCGGAGGGCTTGCTTGAATGTGTCCAAGTCTTTGGCGTGATTCATATCAATCAAACCATCAACAGATTGATTCTCGATGTCCAGGGCAGTCCATCGCAAGCTCAGGGCAAAACGATCAGTATCAATAGCACGTTTGGCTCGAGCATAGGATTCTGAAATCACTGGGCCATGTCGAGTCTCTTTGACCAAAAAGCGAAGAGGGAGCTGGCCTTTGATGTCAATGATTTCTTGGCGGACCTTAAAAGGAAGTGGTCCCTCGGGCCCACGATAGACACCAGGATTTTTTGGGTCTAATTGCTCAATATATAAATCCTGAACATCTGGACCTGTATTAGTAAAGCTCCAAGCAAACTTATCAGTTCTACCTAGTACCACTGCGGGAATACCGGGTAGGGTGGCGCCAATCACATTGAGACCTGGAGCTTCCATGTGAGCCATATACCAAATCGCCGGGGCTGATAAGCCTAGATGTGGATCATTCGCAAGCAAAGGCTTGCCAGAAGCCGTGAGTTTCCCACTGAGCGCCCAGTTATTAGAGCCAACGCCATCCTTGCCACCTGGCACTTCAGTGATGGCTAATTCTGTTGCAGGCAGCTTCTTCGACTTTTGATCGCGCGCGTGTGGATTCGGATTAAAAACATTGATGTCCCGATACATTTTGGCGAAGTCAACGTTACTCACGGGATCACCTGGTGTGTATGCTGGCATTACTTCCCACACTTGTTGGGTTGTTAAGAATTGCGAAAGTTCAAGGCGTTGCAATTCTTTATGCCAATTACCACCGAGATCAAGTGCCATCATCAACATCCATGCCACGCTATCCGTGGGGGACCAGTGACCTGGTTTGGATCCAGTTAAATAGTATTCAACCGGTAGAGCCCAACCCAAGTAGGTATTGCCAGCGTTGACCCCATCCGCATAGGATTGCAGTAATCGCTTAGTGGCAATCGGGTAGCGATCAAATTGCTTTTCGGCTGCATGCTTAATTCCTAGGGTTCGAATAAAGCGATCAATTGCTACAGTTTCATTGCCTAGAATTTCAGAAAGCCGACCGCTGGATAGTCGGCGGTTAATTTCCATTTGCCAAGAACGTTCGCTAGCATGTAAATAGCCCAAAGCAAAGAGTGCATCACTCGAGCTCTTTGCCTGGATATGTGGAATATCACTCTCATCAAAGCTAATCGCAACGGAATTTCCAAGGGTTTTTATGATCCGCTTGCCAGAGGGGTTGGTTTGAGCGGAAACGAGGTAGATTATTCCAGCTGCGATGATCAATACTAGGGCTAAAGAACCCATCCAAAAGGTGGCTTTAAATAGAGATTTAAGACCTGGGTTTGGGGTGGAGATTTTCATGGGAATAGTTTAGTGGGTTTGCCGTAGCTTTCAGCCTAAGGGAGATGAATAGAGGCTTCCAGCCCTCATTGAGCCCCGCATGCTAAAATTTTGATTGTCTTGATTTATTTAGTACGGCTTTATTGCTCGTGCGAGCCCGAGTGGTGAAATCGGTAGACACAGCAGATTTAAAATCTGCCGACTCAAAAAAGTC
>NZ_NCFJ01000209.1:0-4132 GCF_002281105.1 Polynucleobacter sp. 35-46-11 | reverse complement strand
CAATGGTTCAAGCGGGTAAGGGTATTACTGAAATGCTTTTGGGTAGCGAGGATCTCTAATGCGACATATTATTTCTGTATTGATAGAGAACGAACCAGGCGCATTGTCCCGAGTTGTTGGCTTGTTCTCTGCACGTGGCTACAACATTGAAACCTTAAGTGTTGCACCTACTGAAGATCCCTCACTTTCTCGTATGACGATAGTCACGATTGGCTCTGAGGATGTGATTGAGCAAATTACAAAACACTTAAATCGCTTGGTTGAAGTGGTGAAGGTATTTGATTTGACTGAAGGCCCTCATATCGAGCGTGAGTTGATGATGATTAAAGTTCGCGCGGTAGGTAAGGAGCGTGAAGAGTTGAAGCGTACAACGGATATCTTCCGTGGTCGCATCATTGATGTGACTGATAAGAGCTACACCATTGAATTGACTGGTGATGGCGCTAAATTGGATGCCTTTATTGATTCGATTGATCGTGCATCAATTCTGGAAACTGTCCGTTCGGGTGGTTCTGGTATTGGGCGCGGTGAACGCATTCTCAAGGTTTAATTTTTTTAACTGATTACTGAATTAACTACATTTTCAATACAAGGAAAGAGCATGAAAGTTTTTTACGATAAAGACGCTGATTTGTCCCTCATTAAAGGCAAAAAAGTCACCATCATTGGTTACGGTTCACAGGGCCACGCACATGCTTTGAATCTCAAAGATTCAGGTTGCAACGTGACTGTTGGTTTACGTAAAGACGGTGCTTCTTGGAGCAAAGCTGCGAATGCTGGCTTGACAGTTAAAGAGGTTGGCGAAGCTGTTAAAGATGCAGATGTAGTCATGATGCTCTTGCCTGATGAGCAAATCGCTGAGGTGTACAACAAAGAAGTGCATCCAAATATTAAGCAAGGCGCTGCATTGGCATTCGCTCACGGCTTTAACGTTCACTACGGTCAAGTTCAGCCACGTGCCGACTTGGACGTCATCATGATTGCCCCTAAAGCACCAGGCCACACTGTTCGCGGAACTTATGCTCAAGGTGGCGGTGTTCCACATTTGATCGCTGTATACCAAGATAAATCTGGCTCTGCTCGTGATGTTGCTTTGTCATATGCAACAGCAAACGGTGGTGGTCGTGCCGGCATTATTGAAACAAACTTCCGTGAAGAAACTGAAACTGACTTGTTCGGTGAGCAGGCTGTTCTTTGTGGTGGCGCAGTCGAGTTGATTAAAGCTGGTTTTGAAACTTTGGTTGAGGCTGGTTACGCTCCTGAAATGGCTTACTTCGAGTGCTTGCATGAACTCAAGTTGATTGTTGACTTGATCTACGAAGGTGGTATCGCCAACATGAACTACTCTATCTCTAATAACGCTGAGTACGGTGAGTACGTGACTGGCCCACGTGTTGTAACGGAAGATACTAAGAATGCAATGCGTCAGTGCTTGAAAGATATTCAGACTGGTGAGTACGCTAAGAGCTTCATCTTGGAAAACAAAGCAGGTGCACCTACTTTGATTTCACGTCGTCGTTTGAATGCTGAGCATGATATTGAGATAGTTGGTGCTAAGTTGCGCGCGATGATGCCTTGGATTGCAAAGAACAAGTTAGTTGACCAAACCAAGAACTAAGCAGCATTAAAGTAACAAGCAGTTAGAAATTAATAGCAGTAACTAAAAAGGCTCAGAACAAAGATGATGTATCCGCACCCCATTATTGCGAAAGAAGGTTGGCCGTATTTGGCATTAGTGGGGGCTATTACTTTGCTAGTCCACTACCTAGGTGGTATTGCGTGGTCATGGCCTTTGTGGATCATCTTTATCTTTGTTCTGCAGTTCTTCCGCGATCCACAGCGTATTGCTGCCATCGGTCGTGACTTAGTTTTATCTCCAGCTGACGGCCGTATTGTCGTTGTGGAAAAAGCCAATGACCCTTATGCGGGTCGTGAAGCTTTGAAGATTAGTGTTTTCATGAATGTATTTAACGTTCACTCCAACCGTAGCGCAGTCAATGGCTTGGTAAAAGAGGTTCAGTATTTCCCTGGCAAGTTTGTGAATGCCGATCTAGATAAAGCCTCTACTGAGAATGAGCGTAATGCTGTGGTGATTGATGCCAATGGCCAAATCGTGACTTTGGTTCAAGTTGCAGGGCTTATTGCCCGCCGTATTCTCTGTTATATCCATGTGGGCGATAGACTCAAAGCAGGTGAGCGATACGGCTTTATTCGCTTTGGCTCTCGTGTCGATGTATATTTACCCTTAACAGCCGAGCCTTTGGTCACTGTTGGTGGTAAGGTTTTTGCTACGAATACTGCATTAGCTCGCGTACCCGGCTTAGATTAATTAAGTCGTTTTAACTGGGAATATTCTTTGAGTACATTTCGTCGTCGTGGCCGCATTGACCGTAGTCGCTTAGCACGCACCCGTACCGATCGCACTCAAGATGAGTGGGCGGAGGATCTTGGTGATGAAATTGATTTCGAAGTAGAAGACTTGCACGAGAATAAGCCGCGTAAACGCAGCAAAGGTATTTACCTGCTTCCCAATGCATTCACTACTGCAGCCTTGTTCTGCGGTTTCTTTGCTATCGTCAATGCGATGAACCATCAGTTTGAGATGGCCGCGATTGCCATCTTTGCATCTTTGGTTTTGGATGGCATGGATGGTCGTGTTGCACGAATGACAAATACCCAAAGTGCTTTTGGCGAACAGTACGATTCTTTGGCTGACATGGTGTCATTTGGCGTAGCTCCAGCGCTTGTGGCTTATGAGTGGGCTCTAAAAGATTTAGGTAAGTGGGGTTGGTTAGCTGCCTTTACCTATTGCGCCGGTGCTGCTTTGCGCTTGGCTCGTTTTAACGTCAATACCGGTGTTGTTGATAAGAAGTTTTTCCAGGGATTGCCAAGTCCAGCTGCTGGCTCATTAATGGCCGGCTTTATCTGGTTGGCTGATGACAATAAGATCCCGGTACGCGACAGTGCGATTCCGTGGATTACTTTCTTCTTGGCTGTTTATGCTGGTTTGACAATGGTGTCCAATGCTCGTTTTTATAGTGGTAAGGCCTTGGATGTTCGCTATCGGGTTCCATTTGGTGTAATGGTCTTAATGATCCTTACCTTTGTGTTGATTTCATCCAATCCCCCTTTAACTCTATTTGGCCTCTTTGTGGTGTATTCCATTTCAGGTTATATCATTTGGGCGTGGGAACGACTGAGTGGTCGCCGTTTTAGCTAAAACTGGATTTTTAGGTTATATTTAAACCATGTTAATGAATTTCTCACTTCTTTCCGGTCTTCTTCTACTAGCACTAAGCCTACAGCTTGGGGCAGGTAAGGCCTGAGTTAATGAGATCAAAGTAAATCATTAGCCACCACATACCAGCCCCAGCAAATTGCTGGGGTTTTTGTTTTTAGATTTGTAATTAAGTAGAAAACATAATTAAGTAAGACTGAACCGGAGAGTAGTGATGAGCGACAAAGTAATCATTTTTGATACCACCTTGCGTGATGGCGAGCAGTCGCCTGGTGCCTCAATGACCAAGGATGAGAAGGTTCGTATTGCACGCCAATTGGAGCGTCTTAAGGTAGACGTGATCGAGGCTGGATTTGCTGCAAGCTCTGAGGGTGATTTTCAGGCTATCTCTGCGGTTGCTGCTGCCGTTAAAGATTCTATCGTATGCTCACTCGCACGCGCCAATGACAAAGACATTACGAGAGCAGCGGATGCTTTGAAAGCTGCTAATGCAAAACGCATTCATGCATTCTTAGCCACTAGCCCATTGCATATGGCAGTGAAGTTGCGGATGTCTCCAGAGGAAGTATTGGAGCAAGCGAAGCGTTCTATTCGTTTTGCCCGAAATTTGGCTGAAGATATTGAGTTCTCGGCGGAAGATGGCTATCGCTCAGAAATGGATTTCTTGTGCAGGGTAGTTGAGGCGGTAATTAATGAAGGTGCAACTACCATCAACATCCCCGATACCGTAGGTTATGCCACACCTGAGTTGTATGGAGAGTTCATTAGAACTTTGCGTACCCGCGTCCCGAATTCAGATAAAGCAGTCTGGTCTGTTCATTGCCACAATGACTTGGGTATGGCTGTTGCTAATTCGTTGGCTGGCGTGAAGATTGGTGGCGCTCGTCAAATTGA
>NZ_NCFJ01000018.1:0-23438 GCF_002281105.1 Polynucleobacter sp. 35-46-11 | reverse complement strand
GATAAGCTTGAATTTTATCCAATAGAAGCTGTTGTGGAGTTAATTTGTCACTAATATCTGAACCAATCGCCTCATTTAGCCCGCTTTATGAGCAAATTAAAGCCATGATTTTGGCGAGCCTGCAAGCCTCCGAATGGTTGCCTGGAGACGCTATTCCCAGTGAGATGGAGCTTGCGGCCCGCTATGCAGTCAGTCAGGGTACTGTCCGCAAAGCCATTGATGAGTTAGCGGCTCAAAACCTGCTAGTTCGACGCCAAGGTAAGGGCACCTTTGTGGCAACCCATCAAGAAGAAGACTTCCAGTATCGTTTTTTGCGACTAGAGCCTGACTCTGGGAAGAAGTTGCACCTCAAAAACCAGTTTCTAGCCTGTGAAAATATCAAATCTGATGCTTACATAGCACAGATGCTTAAATTAAAGGCAGGTGACCCCATTATTCGGATTGATCGCGTCCAGAGCTCTGCTGGACGGCCTATTGCATTTGAAGAGATTTGGTTGCCGGAAAGGCGCTTTGAGGGGCTCACTCTAGATGCGCTTAATGCCTGGTCAGGGCCTATGTATGCGTTCTATGAGTGCGAATATGCCACGCATATGGTCCGAGCAGAGGAGAAAATTAAGGCGGTACTAGCAAATTCAGAGCTCGCAAAACACCTTCAGCTTCGGGAGGGGGCTGCCTTGTTATCGGTTGAACGTGTTGCTTTTACCTACGGGAATAAACCAGTAGAAATTCGGTGCGCTCGGTATGACACTTCTGATCGGCACTACGACAATAAATTGAACTAAGTAGTACACTCCAAAATCAGTAAAAACCACTATTTAACCCCTTTAAACGCCAAAAAGTCCCCGCCAACCCCAAGGTTTCTAATAGAATATGTTGCAATACAACAAAACCACAATAAACCTCCACCGAAAGATTGAGATTGCCCATGGTTGATGCACAGCAGAACGTAAAAAAAGACAGACCTATTTATCGAAATATTGGTCTTGCCCAGTTGATCAAATACCGCCTTCCGTGGGCTGGGAAAGTATCTATTCTTCATCGTATTAGTGGAGCGGCTTTGTTTTTGATGTTGCCATTCTTGCTCTATCTTTTTGATCAAAGCCTGGCTTCTGAGGTGAGTTATCAAAAGTTTCAGGCAATTACTGGTCACGTTCTCGTCAAGATCATTCTTCTTGGATTAATTTGGTCTTTCTTGCACCATTTCTGCGCAGGCATCCGCTATCTCTTGTTGGATCTGGAGATTGGTGTTGAGAAATCAGAAGCTAACCGCTCGGCGATCGTTGTATTTTTTCTTGGTCTTGCTTTGACTGCGGTTGTTGGTCTCAAACTTTTTGGCTTGTTCTAAGCACTTCTACATTAAGGAAATCGAATGCCTATTTATCAAATCGGACCGAAGCGCTTAGTTGTTGGTGCGCATTACGGCCTCAAAGAATGGATCATCCAGCGTGTAACTGCCATCGTGATGGTAGTTTTCACAATCGTATTGTTAGTTGACTACTGCATCACTGGTAGCGCAACTTATGAAGGCTGGGCTGCATTGTTTAGCAATCAGTTCATGAAGCTCTTAACGCTTTTATTCTTCATTAGCTTGTTCTATCACGCTTGGATTGGTATCCGCGATATTTGGATGGATTACATCAAGCCTGTCAGCATTCGTTTAACACTGCAAGTGTTAACTGTTTTGTATCTCGTAGCCTGTGCGGCCTATGCCGTACAAATTTTGTGGAAAGTGTAATTCAATGACCGCGATTAAAAAAGTATTGCCACGCCGCCGTTTCGACGCGGTAATTATTGGTGCAGGTGGTTCAGGTATGCGCGCTTCTTTGCAATTAGCAGAAGCCGGTCTGAACGTTGCGGTATTAACTAAAGTTTTCCCAACTCGTTCGCATACTGTTGCTGCACAGGGTGGTATCGGTGCCTCACTAGGCAATATGAGTGAAGATAACTGGCACTATCACTTCTATGACACCATCAAAGGTTCCGACTGGTTGGGCGACCAGGACGTCATCGAATTTATGTGTCGCGAAGCTCCTAAAGTCGTTTATGAGTTAGAGCACTTTGGTATGCCTTTTGACCGTAACCCAGACGGCACAATTTATCAGCGCCCATTTGGCGGCCACACAGCGAACTATGGTGAAAAGGCCGTTCAACGTGCTTGCGCAGCTGCTGACCGTACTGGCCACGCAATGCTGCACACTTTGTATCAGCGTAACGTTCGTGCAAAAACCAATTTCTTTGTTGAGTGGTTGGCGCTTGATCTGATTCGTGATGACGCAGGCGATGTTGTCGGCGTTACAGCACTTGAAATGGAAACCGGTCAGGTTTACATCCTGGAAACTAAGGTAGTCATGATGGCTACTGGTGGTGCGGGACGTATTTGGGATGCATCTACAAACGCATTTATTAATACCGGCGACGGTATGGGCTTGGCAGCGCGCGCAGGCATTCCATTGGAGGATATGGAGTTCTGGCAATTTCACCCAACTGGCGTAGCTGGTGCGGGCGTATTGTTGACAGAAGGTTGCCGTGGTGAAGGCGGCATCTTGCGCAACAAGGATGGCGAGCGCTTCATGGAGCGTTATGCGCCCACCTACAAAGACTTAGCGCCGCGTGATTTCGTTTCTCGTTGTATGGATCAAGAGATCAAAGAAGGTCGTGGCTGTGGACCGAATGGTGATTATGTTGTTCTCGACTTAACGCACATTGGTGCTGAGACCATCATGAAGCGTTTACCTTCTGTTTATGAAATCGGTATTAACTTTGCTAACGTCGATGTTACTAAAGAGCCAATTCCAGTTGTGCCAACGATTCACTATCAGATGGGCGGTATCCCTACCAACATCAATGGTCAAGTTGTTGTGCCAGCGAACGGCAAACATAATGAAATCGTGAATGGTCTCTATGCCATTGGCGAGTGCTCTTGCGTATCCGTTCACGGCGCAAACCGTTTGGGTACAAACTCCTTGCTCGACTTATTGGTATTTGGTCGTGCAGCTGGTAATCACATTGTTGCAATGGATCTCAAGAATCGTGAGTTCAAGCCTTTGCCCGCCAATGCTGGTGAGCAAACAATGGCGCGTATTGCTGCGCTGGATAACTCCACTTCTGGTGAGTATGCACAAGACGTTGCGAATGATATTCGTAAGACTATGCAGAAATACGCAGGCGTATTCCGCAATCAAGAGTTGATGGACGAAGGTGTTCGTCAAATGGCGAAGCTGACAGAGCGTGCTAAACACTTGTGGTTAAAAGACAAGTCAGACATTTTCAATACCGCGCGTATTGAAGCCCTGGAAGTTGCCAACTTGATAGAAGCTGCAAACGCAACCATAATTTCAGCGGCAGCGCGCACTGAAAGTCGTGGTGCACACTCACATGATGATCATCAAGAGCGCGATGATGATAACTGGATGAAGCACACACTTTGGTATAGCGAAGGCAATCGCTTGGATTACAAGCCGGTTGTTCTGAAGCCATTGACTGTTGAGTCTTTCCCTCCTAAAGAACGTACTTTCTAAGCGAAGAGAAATTAAAAATGAGTGATATTCGTATATTTGAAATTTACCGCTACGATCCAGATGTCGATGCAGCCCCACGCATGGAGCGTTACGAGCTTGAGTTGACTGGCGAACGTATGTTGTTGGATGCCTTGATTTCTCTTAAGAAACAAGATGAATCCATTTCTTATCGTCGTTCATGTCGTGAAGGTGTTTGTGGCTCTGATGCCATGAACATTAACGGCAAGAATGGTTTGGCTTGCTTAACTAATATGTTGACCTTGCCTAAAGTCATTACATTGCGTCCTCTACCTGGCTTGCCAGTCGTGCGCGATTTGATTGTGGATATGACTTTGTTCTTCAAACAATATCTGTCGATCAAGCCTTACTTGGTAAATGACAATCCATTTCCAGAAAAAGAGCGTCTCCAGAGCCCTGAAGAGCGTGAAGAGTTGAATGGTTTGTACGAGTGCATCTTGTGCGCATCATGCTCAACCTCATGCCCATCTTTCTGGTGGAACCCAGATAAGTTTGTCGGTCCAGCAGGTTTGCTTCAGGCGTATCGCTTTATTGCCGATAGCCGTGATGAAGACACTGCGCAGCGTCTGGATAACTTAGAAGATCCGTATCGCTTATTCCGCTGTCACACCATCATGAACTGTGTGGACGTTTGTCCTAAACATTTGAATCCAACCAAGGCAATTGGAAAGATCAAGGAATTGATGGTACGTAGGGCGGTATGACCCTCACCAATGCAGAGTTATATCGCCTAAAGAGTGATGCCCGCAGGGGTTTACTTGAAAACGATTTAATTCTGCAGCGTTTTTTTGAGCGCTACGGCTCTCAACTTACCGCGGAAGATGGAGAAGTATTAAGCCGGTTGTTAGCCTTAGAAGACAATGACCTGATGGATTTATTAATCGGTCGCAAGGACTCTGTAGCAGCATTAGAAAAGGAGCCTGAGGGTGATTCCTTTAAGGCGGTTTTACAAAAGCTAAGACAGAAGTAATTCGGCTTTTTGGTGCAACAGTATTATGGGCGCATGATCAAATAGTGTATTAATCATCAATTTGAATGACTAAGGGTTAGAAATGATTGAATCGGACATCAAGGCAAAATTATCGTTTTCGGACGGCACACCAGATATCGACTTGCCAATTTATAAAGGCACGATTGGTCCTGACGTAATTGATATTCGTAAGCTTTACGGTCAAACTGGAAAGTTCACCTACGATTCAGGCTTTCTTTCTACAGCTTCATGCAATAGCAAAATCACTTATATCGATGGTGATAAGGGTGAGTTGCTCTACCGTGGCTACCCAATCGAAGATCTCGCTCATAACTGCGACTTCTTAGAGGTTTGCTATCTTCTATTGAATGGCGAGTTGCCAAACGCCAAGCAGAAAAAAGAGTTTGAACAAATGGTGATGCACCACACGATGGTTCATGAGCAAATGCAATTCTTCTTACGCGGCTTCCGTCGTGATGCACATCCAATGTCGGTCCTGACTGGTTTGGTTGGTGCAATGGCCGCCTTCTATCATGATGAGATCGATTACAGCGATCCACATGCTCGTGAAGTTGCTCAAATTCGTTTAATTGCCAAGATGCCAACCTTGGTTGCAATGGCTTATAAATACTCTGTAGGTCAACCATTTATCTATCCTGATAATTCCTTGTCTTACACCGCAAACTTCATGCGCATGATGTTTGCTACACCTTGTGAGGATTACAAAGTCAATCCAGTGTTGGTGCGTGCTTTGGATCGCATCTTTACATTGCATGCTGACCATGAGCAAAATGCCTCTACATCAACAGTCCGTTTGTGCGGCTCGTCTGGCACAAATCCATTTGCTGCCATCTCTGCAGGTATTGCTTGCCTATGGGGTCCAGCTCACGGTGGCGCTAATGAGGCCTGCTTGCAAATGCTCAATGAAATTCAGGCAAACGGTGGCGTAGATACGATTGGTGACTTTATTGCGCAAGTTAAAGACAAGAACTCCAGCGTTCGTTTAATGGGCTTTGGTCATCGCGTTTACAAAAACTTTGATCCGCGCGCTAAGCTAATGCGTGAAACATGCCATGAAGTTCTAAAGGAAATGGGTCTTGAGAATGATCCATTGTTCAAGTTAGCCATGACACTTGAGAAAATTGCTCTTGAAGACGAATACTTCGTGAGTCGTAAGCTCTATCCAAACGTTGATTTCTACTCTGGAATTGTTCAGCGCGCACTAGGTGTTCCTACTGAAATGTTCACCTGTATTTTTGCCTTAGCAAGAACAGTGGGTTGGATTGCTCAGTGGGAAGAAATGATTACTGATCCTGAGTACAAGATTGGTCGTCCACGTCAGTTGTATGTTGGTGAAACTTCACGCAAGGTTCCCAACATTTCTGTACGCAAATAAAAGTATTAGAGGGTTTACATGTCACGCACGCTTTACGACAAATTGTGGGATGACCATGTCGTCTATTCCGAACAAGATGGCACGGCTACGATTTATATAGATCGTCAGTTATTGCATGAGGTGACAAGTCCTCAAGCTTTTGAAGGATTAAATTTAGCTGGTCGGCCAATGTGGCGTATTTCTGCCAATTTGGCCGTTTCAGATCACAATGTCCCAACGACAGACCGCTCTGAAGGAATTGCTGACCCGATCTCTAAATTACAAGTAGATACGTTGGATCAAAACTGTGATGCCTTTGGTATCACTCAATACAAGATGAACGACACTCGCCAGGGAATTGTTCACGTTATTGGACCAGAGCAGGGCGCAACCTTGCCTGGTATGACAGTTGTTTGCGGTGATTCCCATACAAGTACCCATGGTGCCTTTGGTGCTCTAGCATTTGGTATTGGTACCTCAGAAGTTGAGCACGTATTAGCTACTCAAACCTTGCTCATGAAAAAGAGCATGAATATGTTGGTCAAGGTAGATGGACGTCTTCAACCAGGTTCGACTGCAAAAGACATCGTGCTTGCTGTGATTGGCAAAATTGGTACTGCGGGTGGAACTGGTTACACCATTGAATTCGCAGGTGAAGCCATTCGCAATCTCTCCATGGAAGGTCGCATGACCCTCTGCAATATGGCCATTGAGGCTGGCGCGCGCGCTGGCCTTGTTGCGGTTGATGAAACTACTATTGAATATATTCAAGGTAGACCTTATACCCCTAAAGGTGAGGCTTTGCGTCATGCCTTGCAGTACTGGCGTTCCTTGCATTCAGATGAAGATGCAAAATTTGATGCAATTGTAGAGTTGCGCGCAGAAGAAATTGCTCCTCAAGTAACTTGGGGAACATCGCCTGAAATGGTTTTATCAATTAGTGATCGTGTTCCTGACCCGGAAAAAGAGCATGATGCAAATAAACGTTCTGCAATGGAGCGTGCTCTTGAGTACATGGGCCTTGTTCCAAACACGCCATTAAGCAATATCTCGATTGATAAAGTCTTTATTGGATCTTGCACTAACAGCCGTATTGAAGATATTCGCGCTGCTGCCAAGGTTGTAGATCGTCTTGGTAAAAAGGTGGCCGCTAATGTCAAATTGGCATTGGTTGTTCCTGGATCTGGACTAGTCAAAGCTCAGGCTGAGCGAGAAGGTTTAGATCGGGTATTTAAGGCTGCGGGATTCGAATGGCGCGAGCCTGGTTGCTCGATGTGTTTAGCAATGAATGCCGATCGCCTGGAGCCAGGTGAGCGCTGTGCCTCAACCTCCAATCGAAATTTTGAAGGTCGCCAGGGTAACGGTGGTAGAACGCATTTAGTAAGTCCAGCAATGGCTGCTGCGGCGGCGATTGAAGGTCATTTTGTTGATGTTCGTAAGATTTCTTAAGGAATTACAGTGTTTAAATGGTCTTCTTTCACAATGATTAAAAAATTATGCATTGTTGCTGCGATTGGGGTTCTGCTAGCTGCCTGTGCAAATACGATGGAGGGCGTTGGAAAAGATCTCCAAACTATGGGTAACTCCATGGGTGGTGGTAAAAGTGCAAACACCTCAAATCAATCCCAAAACCAAGGGAAAGATGTTGTTGTAACTCCAGTGAAGTAATTTAGTAAGAGACCCCCATGGAAAAATTTACGGTATACAAAGGCTTGGTTGCGCCGCTTAATCGCGAGAATGTCGATACCGATGCCATCATCCCAAAGCAGTTCTTAAAATCGATTAAGAAAACGGGTTTTGGTCAGAATTTATTTGACGAGTGGCGCTATTTAGATCATGGTGAGCCTGGTCAAGATTGCAGCAGTCGACCAATTAATCCAGATTTTGTCCTAAACCAGCCACGTTATAAAGATGCCGGCATTTTGCTTGCCCGTAAGAACTTTGGTTGCGGTAGCTCCCGTGAGCATGCGCCTTGGGCATTGGATCAATACGGTTTTAGAGCTGTTATCGCCCCAAGCTTTGCTGATATTTTCTACAATAATTGCTTTAAAAATGGCCTTTTACCGATTGTTCTTACGGAGCTACAAGTAGACCATTTATTCAATGAAACGCTGGCTTTTGCCGGCTACCAACTTACTATTGATCTGGAAGCCCAGCAGGTCATTGCGCCTGATGGCACTGCTTATAGCTTCGATGTAGCACCATTTAGAAAGCATTGCCTTCTGAACGGCTTAGACGATATTGGCTTAACTCTGCAACATGCAGATAAAATCAAGGCTTACGAAGCTGAGCGTATCCTCAAGATGCCTTGGCTTGCGACACAACTGCCGTAGTTTTATTCAGTTAAAGGCCTTTCATGAAAATTGCAGTCCTACCGGGCGATGGTATCGGCCCGGAAATCGTTGCTGAAGCCGTTAAGGTATTAAACGCGCTCGCCCCTAAATTTGACCTTGAGACTGCCCCAGTTGGCGGTGCTGCCTATGATGTAGCCGGTCATCCATTACCACCTGCAACATTAGAGCTTGCTAAAAAAGCAGATGCTATTTTATTTGGTGCTGTAGGTGACTGGAAATATGACAGCTTGGCACGCGAACTTCGTCCTGAGCAAGCCATCCTGGGATTGCGCAAGCATTTGGAATTGTTTGCTAATTTCAGGCCCGCTATTTGCTACGACGAACTAACCTCCGCTTCTAGCCTGAAGCCTGAAATTGTTAGTGGCTTAGATATCCTAATTATTCGCGAGCTCAATGGCGATATTTACTTTGGACAACCGCGCGGTATTCGTACTTCTGAGCTCCCCTTGTTTAAGGGTGCGCGTGAAGGCTACGACATGATGCATTACAGCGAGCCAGAAGTAGAGCGCATTGGCCGTGTCGCCTTTGAGGCTGCACGCAAGCGCAGTAAAAAAGTATGTAGTGTTGATAAGGCAAACGTTCTCGAGACTTCGCAGCTCTGGCGTGATGTCATGATTCGCGTGGGTAAAGAGTATCCCGATATTGAGCTATCGCATATGTATGTTGATAACGCAGCAATGCAATTGGTCAAAGCGCCAAAAGCATTTGACGTTGTTGTTACTGGGAACTTGTTTGGCGACATTCTCTCTGATGAAGCTTCCATGTTGACGGGCTCCATTGGCATGTTGCCATCAGCGTCATTGGATAAAAATAATAAAGGCTTGTATGAGCCAAGCCATGGCTCAGCGCCAGATATTGCAGGCAAAGGTATTGCCAATCCATTGGCAACTATTCTTTCTGCTGCCATGATGTTGCGTTACTCATTGGGTTTGCCAGCAGAAGCGGATCGTATAGAGGCGGCAGTGCAAAAGGTTTTATCTCAAGGATTGCGTACTGCTGATATCTATACCGAAGGCACGAAAAAAGTGTCTACCGTTGATATGGGCGATGCTGTAGTTGCTGCTCTTTCAAAATAACGCATCACAATAAATAAATACATTCAACAGAACATTCATCATGTCAAATACAAAAACACCATTGGTAGGCTTAGTTGGCTGGCGCGGTATGGTTGGTAGCGTTCTCATGGAGAGAATGCTCGCTGAAAAAGATTTTGATCTGATTGAGCCAGTATTTTTTAGTACCAGCCAAGCTGGCGGTGAAGTGCCACTTTTGAATGGTCAAAAAGTTACCAAGAGCGAAAATGCTTTGCTTGATGCTAATGACATCAAAGCGCTTTCTCGTTGCGACATCATTTTGACTTGCCAAGGTGGCCACTATACCAATGAGATCTTCCCTCAACTGCGCGCCGCGGGTTGGCAAGGTCATTGGATTGATGCGGCTAGTGCCTTGCGTATGAAAGATGATGCGGTCTTAATTTTGGATCCTGTAAACCGTTCCGTAATTGATAAGGCATTGGCCGCCGGCGGAAAAAACTGGATTGGTAGTAACTGTACAGTTAGCTTGATGATGATGGCCATGGGTGGTTTGGTTAAGGCCGACATGGTTGAGTGGATCAGTGCGATGACCTATCAGGCCGCATCCGGTGCTGGTGCTCAAAATATGCGTGAGCTATTGTTGCAAATGGGTGCATTACGCGACAGCGTTGCTACTGAATTAGCTGACCCATCTTCATGGATTCTGGATATTGATCGCAAAATTACTGAGACTTTGCGTTCGTCTGAGTTTCCTAAAAAGAACTTCCGCAATACACCCTTAGCTGGTAGCTTGATTCCTTGGATTGATGTCCCTGTTGAGAATGGCCAGACTAAAGAAGAGTGGAAGGGTGGCGCTGAGTTCAACAAGATCTTGGGCCGACCTGCATTTAGAACTCCTGGAAGTATTCCAATAGATGGTTTGTGTGTTCGTGTTGGCGCTATGCGTTGTCACTCACAAGGCTTGACCGTAAAGATTAAAAAAGATATCCCGCTGAAAGAGATTGAAGCAATCTTGGCTAACGATAATCAATGGGTCAAGGTGATTCCAAACGATCGTGAGACCACTGAGCGTGAATTATCGCCAGCAGCAATTAGCGGTACCTTGACAGTGCCTATCGGTCGCCTTCATAAGATGGCGATGGGCCCTGAATATCTTGGTGCTTTTACTGTAGGCGATCAACTTCTGTGGGGTGCTGCTGAGCCATTGCGTCGCATGCTCCGCATCTTGTTAGAGCACTAATGTTCAGATTTAGCCAGATTCAGTTTGCAAGAGCGCTTTGCTTAATTTGGCTAAGTTGGTCCTGTGCTGCAGGAGCCATTTCACTTGGCTCCCCAAAGCTGCTTTCTAGGCCTGGTGAACCCCTCAAGGTAGAGTTTCCAATTCGAGTTGGAGTGGATGAAACTTCTGCTCTTGCAAGTTTGAATGTTGGTATTGTGAACAAGGCGGCCTACGATCGTTTAGGCATATCTCAAAAGATACTCACCCTGAATCCTCAAGCGATGATCTATCGCAATCAGCAAGAACAATTAATGATCTTGTTGGAAACAGTTGAGTCAGTGCCGATAACAGACGATCCTTTTTTGGATGTCTTGGTCACTTTAAATTGGTCTGCTGGAAGCATCACTAAAACCTATACATTGCTATTAGGCGATGTGCAGAAAATTTTGGTCAGGCCTGGTCAAACCTTATCGGAAATCGCAGCCCAGTTAGCCCCTCAGTTGCAGGGTGTCACACTGGATCAAACGATGATGGCTTTGTTTAAAGCGAATCCTGATGCTTTTGCTAGTGGCAGTATTAATCATCTTGAGGCTGGTGCTGAACTTAATAAACCTAATCAAGCATTATTGCGCTCGATTAGTCCAGCCGAGGCGCAACAGTTTGTATCAGAGTCGAATGCTCAGTGGTTGGCCGAGCGTGATGCCAAGGGTGGAGTGCAAAGTGCAAGCGCTATAAAAAATAGTGCAGATACACCCCCGAAGGATCGCCTCAAAATTGGATCAAGTGCTGAAGGTAGCTCTGAAGAGCGCCGCTATACAGAAGATCTTGTTGCACAAGAGAAGGCTCTTGAACAAACGCGTGTCCGCGTTGCTGAACTTGAAAAAAATATTGCTGATTTGCAGCGTTTGCTTGACCAAGCTAAAGGAAGGTCATCTGAGTCTGCAAAAAATGATGGAGTAGTTAGTTTAGGTGGTTTTGCTCCAGCAATTTTTGCCTTAGTGTTGATGGGGCTTACTGGTTTGTTGCTTTGGTTGTTGGCAAAAAATGCGCGTCGTTCTGAAGAACCTCATTTTGCGGATAGCATTCCTAAAGAAGTTGCTACCCCTAAGGAGAGCCATTCACCGCATGGTGTAATGCCCGATCGGGCCAAGGCATTGTTTGCTGGGATTGATCTGGATTTAACCCCAGCTAAAAAATCTACTCAACCACCCGTTGCTGAGTTAAACCCTCTGGCTGATTCTCTACGGGTTAAGTTAAATCTTGCGCGTGCTTACATCACCATTGAAGATTTTTCTGCTGCAAAAAAATCTCTTGAAGAGATTGTGCAGATTGGTGGATCTATAGATCCTGCTTTAACGGCAGAAGCTCAGGGCTTATTGGCCGAGTTGTTACACCGCAATAACTGAGCCTTACTATGCGCATCGCCTTAGGTCTTCAGTATGACGGCAATCCCTATTCAGGTTGGCAATCTCAAGTAAATCAAAATACCATTCAAGATGAATTAGAAAAAGCGATTTCTTCATTTGTCGGTATAGATGCAGCTAAATCAAATCCTATCCGCGTCATTACGGCCGGCAGGACGGATACAGGCGTCCATGCTTTAGGCCAAGTTGTTCACTTTGATGTTGAGGTTGATCGAGAAAGTTGGTCATGGGTTAGGGGGGTGAACACTTTCCTGCCCGAATCCATTGTGGTCAACTGGGCTAAAGCAGTCCCCGAGGAATTTAGCGCGCGGTTTTCTGCGCATGAGCGCACTTACATTTATACGCTACATGCTGGGCCATGCCGATCACCCATGGCTGCAGATCGCGCGGGTTATGTGATGCTTCCATCAGATCGTTGGTTTGATCTTGATGCCATGAGAGAGGCTGCCGAATGTCTAATTGGTGAGCATGATTTCACCTCGTTCCGATCTTCAGAATGCCAAAGCAAGACTCCAGTAAAAACAATGTATTCCATTGAGATTTTCTCAGATGAGCCTTGGTTGTATTTCAAGATCAAAGGAAATGCTTTCTTGCATCACATGGTGCGCAATCTAGTTGGCAGTTTTATTCAAATCGGTGTTGGTAAGCAAAAAGCAGGCTGGATGGCAGAAGTCCTAGCAGCAAAAGACCGTAGCATTGCGGCGCCTACGTTTTCCCCGGCCGGACTCTATTTGGCTCAAATTGTCTATCCAGATGAGTTTCAGATCCCCAAGCCTTGGCTAGCTAATTCTTGGTTGCCTAAGGCGGTTTACGCCTAAGCAGGCCTTTATTTGCTTAAGGCCTTATCATTTCCTCTATGGGCTTACTTACCAATTCTCTAGGCCGTACTAGGGTCAAAATCTGCGGTCTCAGGACTCCTGCAGATGTGGATGCTGCTGTTGCTGCGGGTGTCGATGCTGTTGGCTTCGTCTTCTACCCGCCAAGCCCAAGGTCTGTAACCCCCAATATTGCCGCTGCATTGATTTCCAGGCTTCCAGCCGGGGTTGATGCCGTTGGCTTGGTTGTTAATGCCTCTGACGCTGAATTTGAGGCTATTAGGGCGGCCGCATCCATCACCTTATGGCAATTTCATGGGGATGAGTCTCCAGAAGAGTGTGAGCGCCTAGCTGCGGGTCAGCCATGGATGAAGGCTGCACGCGTTGGCACCGGCTTCGCGTTTGATGATTTTTCCCTACAATATAGGTATGCAAACGCCTTTTTGCTAGATGCTCTTGTTGAGGGCTATGGTGGAGGGGGCGTTCCTTTTGATTGGTCAGGAATTCCTCAAGCATGGATAAGCGCAAACGCGCCTCAGGTCGTTTTGAGTGGTGGATTGAACGTTCACAACGTGGGCGAAGCCATTGCTCGCCTGCATCCTTGTGCGGTTGACGTCTCAAGCGGCGTTGAAATCAGCAAGGGTGTAAAAGATCACGCCTTGATGAAACAGTTTATTGAGGCGGTGCGAGCGGCAGACGTAAGCACATTAACCTAATTATTTGCTGCAACTAATCAAAAGAGGTATTTATGTACGATAAGCCAGATGCACGAGGACACTTCGGTCCTTACGGTGGCGTATTTGTTTCTGAGACACTCATGTTCGCCTTGGATGAGCTCAAAGCTGCTTATGCGAAATACCAATACGATCCAGAATTCTTAGAAGAGTTTCATTACGAGCTCAAACATTTTGTAGGTCGTCCATCGCCCGTGTATCACGCTAAGCGTTGGAGTGAGATGCTAGGCGGTGCGCAGATCTATCTTAAGCGCGAAGATTTAAATCACACTGGCGCTCACAAAATTAATAACGTGATTGGCCAGGCTATGCTGGCTAAACGCATGGGTAAGCCACGCATCATTGCAGAGACTGGAGCAGGGCAACATGGTGTAGCAACTGCAACTATTTGTGCGCGCTTTGGTTTAGATTGCACCGTGTATCAGGGCTCTGTTGACGTAGCGCGTCAGGCGCAAAATGTATTTCGTATGAAATTACTAGGCGCAAAAGTGGTGCCTGTTGAATCCGGAACAAAGACCCTCAAAGATGCACTCAATGAAGCGATGCGTGATTGGGTGACGAACGTTGAGGATACCTTCTACATCATCGGCACTGTTGCTGGCCCCCATCCTTATCCGATGATGGTGCGTGATTTTCAGAGCGTGATCGGTGAAGAATGCAAGGTGCAAATGCCTGAAATGACAGGCCGTCAGCCTGACTATGTCATGGCTTGCGTTGGCGGCGGTTCTAACGCGATGGGTATCTTTTATCCCTATATCGATTTTCCGCAAGTGAAGTTAGTGGGTGTTGAGGCTGCAGGTCATGGCTTAAATAGCGGTCTTCACTCTGCAGCACTTTGCGTAGGTAAGCCGGGTGTACTACACGGTAATCGTACCTATTTATTGCAAGATGAAAATGGTCAGATTTCTGAAACGCATTCTGTTTCAGCGGGCATGGACTATCCAGGCGTTGGGCCTGAGCATGCTTGGTTAAAAGATTCAGGTCGCGCTGATTATGTAGCGGTGACGGATGAAGAGGCTCTTAAGGCATTCCATGATTGCTGTCGTATCGAAGGCATTATTCCCGCTTTAGAGTCCTCGCATGCGATTGCATATGCATGCAAGCTAGCACCGACACTTTCTAAAGACAAAACGATCTTGGTGAACTTATCTGGTCGTGGTGATAAAGATATGCACACCGTAGCGCAAGCGACTGGCTCTGAAGGTTAATTCGAACCCAGTTCTGAATATTCATAAAAATAATAATCGCGAATCGCCCATGTCAAAAATTACCGCACTCTTTAACGAACTCAAAGCCTCTGGGAAAAAAGGACTGATTCCTTTTATTACTGCAGGCGACCCCGATCCTAAACTCACCGTTGAGTTGATGCATGCGTTGGTACGTGGTGGTGCGAACGTGATTGAGCTCGGCGTTCCCTTTTCCGATCCGATGGCAGATGGCCCAGTGATTCAGCGATCATCTGAAAGGGCGCTTACCCAGGGCGTCACTTTGCATGGCTGCTTAGATATGGTGAAAGAGTTTCGTAAGCTTGACCCCAGCACTCCGGTAGTTTTAATGGGTTACGCCAACCCTGTTGAGCAAATGGGTGCAGAGCGATTCGCAACTGAAGCCAAAGCTGCTGGTGTCGATGGTGTTCTGATTGTGGATTACCCTCCAGAAGAGTGTGTTGATTTTGCTGCCAGTATGAAGATTGCGGGCGTTGACCCTATTTTTCTGCTGGCCCCTACATCATCACCAGAACGCATAAAGGATGCAGCCAAAATAGCTTCTGGTTATATCTATTACGTATCCATGCGGGGTGTAACTGGAGCATCCCACCTCAATACCCAAGATGTGGCCAGCATTATTCCTAAGATTCGTGAGGCCACCTCTATTCCCATTGCAGTCGGTTTTGGGATTAATGATGCTGAAAGTGCCCGTGCAGTATCAAAAACAGCAGATGCAGTAGTAATTGGCAGCCGAATTATTCGACTTTTGGAGGATTCCGCCCCCGGCCAGGCGGTACAATCGCTTGAAACCTTCATACGTGAAATTCGCGTCGCTTTAGATAGTTAATGCACTGGATAGTTAAAAACTGATGAGCTGGATCGATAAATTACTACCCCCACAAATCCAACATACGGATCCTGCAAACCGCAAATCTGTACCTGAAGGGCTTTGGGTTAAGTGTCCCAGCTGTGAGACGGTGCTGTACAGCACTGATATTGAGGCTAATTTATCGGTTTGCCCAAAATGCAGTCACCACATGCGCATTAGCGCCCGTCAGCGTCTTGATAGCCTTTTAGATCCAAAAGGGCGGTATGAAATTGGCGCAGACATCTATCCAATTGACCCACTGAAGTTTAAAGACTCCAAAAAATATCCTGACCGGCTCAAAGAGGCAAGTGACGCCTCAGGTGAATCAGAGGCGTTGATTGTGCTTGGTGGAAAGATTGAAAGCATTCCAGTTGTGGCTGCTTGCTTTGAGTTTCAATATATGGGTGGTTCAATGGGTTCTGTCGTTGGCGAGCGTTTTGCTCGCGGCGTGCAAGAAGCGATTGCCAAGAAATGTGCTTTTATCTGTGTGACTGCTACTGGCGGTGCGCGTATGCAAGAAAGCTTGCTCTCTTTATTTCAGATGGCTAAGACCAACTCGATGTTAACCTTGCTTTCTAAAAAAGGTTTACCTTACATCAGCGTCTTAACAGACCCAACAATGGGTGGTATTTCTGCAAGTTTTGCCTTCATGGGTGATGTAGTGATGGCAGAGCCTAAGGCGTTAATTGGTTTTGCAGGCCCGCGTGTTATTGAGCAAACTGTTCGTGAAAAATTACCAGAAGGCTTTCAGCGTTCTGAGTTCTTAATGCAAAAGGGTGGCATTGACATGATTGTGGATCGTCGCCAAATGCGCGGTGAAATCGCTCGTCTCTTGGCATTGCTCCAGCAGCTTCCTGAGCCTGCAATTGCGGGTAGCGCAGCTGTATAAAGCGCTTGAGCTCTGCACATCAGCCCCCCATTCTGTTTTCTAGCCTAGCGGCCTGGCTTAGTCACCTCGAAACAGCTCATCCTGTCGGCATCGACATGGGTCTTGATCGCATCAATCGCGTTAAAGAAGCGCTAGGCCTTCATTTTGAGTGTCCGGTTATTACAGTTGCTGGCACCAATGGCAAGGGTTCTACTTGCGCCTATCTTGAGAGTATTTTGTTGGCATCTGGCTATAAGGTTGGCTGCCACATGTCTCCTCATTTGCTGGTCTTCAATGAACGTGCTCGCGTCAACGGTGAAGAGGTAAAAGATGATCTCCTGCTAGAGCATTTTGCTGCTGTCGAAAAAGCGCGCGTCAGTTTGATTGATGCGCCTACCTTGACCTATTTTGAATTTACCACCTTGGCAATCATGCATTTATTTTCGAAAGCGAATTTAGATGCTGTGGTTCTTGAGGTGGGGATGGGTGGTCGATTGGATGCCGTAAATATTGTTGATGCAGATTGCGCAATCGTGACGAGTATTGATATTGATCACGCTGATTTTTTAGGCGGTACGCGCGAGGCAATCGGTCTTGAAAAGGCTGGTATTTTCCGAGCGGGTGCCATTGCGGTCTGTGGCGATCCTGTACCCCCTCAATCTCTAATCGGTTACGCGGAAAAACTTGGATGTGATTTATGGTTGCAGGGTCGTGATTACAACTTTCAAGGGGATAAGCAGCAATGGGGTTGGGCAGGGCGTCAAAAACGCTTTAGCGGTCTTGGCTATCCCGCTTTACGTGGCGCCAATCAAATTCTCAATGCCTCTGCAGTGATCGCTGCCTTGATGGCCTTGCATCTTCGTTTGCCGGTTAGCGCTCAAGACATCAGAAATGGATTTGCCTTGGTGGAGCTTCCGGGTCGTTTTCAAGTACTTCCAGGCCAGCCAACTATAGTTTTAGACGTTGCTCATAATCCGCATGCCGCAGCTACCTTAGGGCAAGGTCTAGATAAGATGGGCTATCACCCCTATACCTACGCCATTTTTGGTGCGATGGCGGATAAGGATATTGCCGGCGTCATCAAGCCTTTACTAAGTAGTGTGGACTTCTGGTTTTGCACGGATTTACCGACGCCACGCGCTTCTAGCGCTTCATCACTGTCTGAGAAGCTGGTGGAGCTAGGTGTAGCACTTAAAAATGGCGATGATGGCGGTATTGAGTGCTTCCCGGATCCTGCTGCAGCCTATCAAAAAGCACTTTCTAAGGCGCGTGAGGGTGATAGAATTGTTATCTTCGGATCCTTCTATACCGTTGCCGGCGTAATGGCATATCGAAATAACCAGGCGTATTGATCCATGATTCGTTTACCGAAGCTTTTTAAGCGAAACCCTGAGACTGAAGACCTTGATCGAGGTTCAGCAAGGGGTCGTCGTACCATCAATAAATTAGCCCCCCGCAGCTTTCAGCGTGCTCAAGAAAATGAAGAGCTCGCCCTTACCGAAGATCCAGAGCAACAGCGTGCTCGCCATCGGTTGATTGGCGCGGCTGTTTTGGTATTGATTGCGGTTGTTGGTTTGCCCCGCATCTTAGATAACAAGCCCAAGTCTGTTAATAATGATATTGCGGTGAATATTGTTACTAGCCTGCCAGCGCCTAATGCTGCAATGCCTGTAAATGACGAAAAAGCCAAGCCTGAAACAGTAGTCGAAACGCTTGCAAAAGATAAGGAAGTCGCGCAAACAAAAGAAGTTGTAGTTGCGCCAACTCCTGAAGCGAAATCTGAAGCCAAAGCCAGCCCCAAAACAGCACCTACAGCATCTAACGTGAGCTCTATTGGATTGGCTGCTGGTGAAGAGGTGGTTGCTGCATCAAATACAACTGTTAAAGCAAAAACTGAAGAGCTTCCGAAAAAAGTAGGTTCTGGCAAGTACGTCATTCAGATTGGCGCTTTTGCTTCTGAAGAACGCGCTAAAGGCTGGATTACCAAGATGAAGGATCAAAAAATCCCTAATTACGTACTCAATAAAACTGCTGCAGATGGCACCAAGCTTTACGTATTGAGGGCGGGACCTTTTACTGACAAGGATGCAGCCGAAGCGGCTGAGAAAAAAGTCAAAGTCATGGGCCTATCCCCAAGACTGGTTGAGGTTGGAGCGCCTTAATGGAATATTTATCCACCCTGAAATTAACTACGGTGGATTACTTCACCTTGGTAGTGCTATTAATCTCTGCATTAGTGGGCATTTCTAGGGGCTTATTTAAAGAAGTGTTGGCGCTTGCATCTTGGTTTATTGCTGCCTGGGTCGCTTATCACTACACCAGTTATCTTTCTGTTGAATGGTTGTCCACTTTTCATATGGATGAGCTTTTGAGTTTGGGTGTGAGCTTCCTCATTTTATTTATTCTGACTTTGATTGTTTGTGGTCTTATCGGCAATGTGATTCAAAAAATTATTTTGTCTGCCGGCTTGAGTATGACTGATCGCTTTCTTGGTCTGGTGTTCGGCTTAGCCCGCGGTGGCGTTGTCATTGTTGTGATGGCTACATTAGCTGCCCTAACTCCAATACCGCAGAGCGTGGCTTGGCAAAAAGCAATCACGCGACCAGCCATTGATATGGCGACTAGTTTAATTAAAGGCTGGTTACCAGCTGATTGGGCAAAACAATTGGGTGATGCAATGCCTAAAATTACACCCACCGTTACACCTTCATTAACAATAGGGATCTAGGCTTATGTGCGGCGTCGTTGGAACAGTTTCCCACTCCCCAGTTAATCAACTCATTTATGACGCACTGTTGCTTTTGCAACATCGCGGTCAAGATGCTGCCGGCATGGCTACGATGAATGGCAACTCATTCACGATGCATAAAGCTAATGGACTAGTGCGAGATGTATTTAGAACGCGCAATATGCGTAGTCTGATTGGTAGCGCTGGTATTGGTCAGGTTCGCTATCCCACCGCTGGTTCTGCTAGCAGTGAAGAAGAGGCGCAACCGTTTTACGTTAGCGCTCCTTATGGAATTATCTTGGCCCATAACGGTAACCTCACCAATGCGGCTAGCCTGCGTGTTGAAATGGCTTATCGTGATCGTCGCCACATTAATACCAGTTCAGATACAGAAGTATTGCTAAACGTTCTAGCAGACGAACTTCAAAAAGAAACGAATAGCGCTGCCCTGGATGAAAGCGCGATGTTCAATGCGGTTACTCAGGTAGCAAAGCGCGTCAAAGGTTCTTATGCCGTTGTTTCTTTGATCGCTGGCTATGGATTGTTAGCATTCCGCGATCCATTTGGTATTCGTCCTTTATGTATTGGCCGAATTGATACGCCTAAGGGTCCTGAGTGGATGATTGCCTCCGAGTCTGTTGCACTTGATGGCCTTGGTTTTACTTTTGTACGCGACGTCAATCCTGGTGAAGCGATCTATATTGATTTGGATGGTAATTTCTCTTCACGTCAATGTGTGGCTGATGCTGTTCTGACTCCTTGTATTTTTGAATACGTTTACATGGCTCGCCCAGATTCCACGATTGATGGCGTTACTGTTTACAACGTACGTATGCGTATGGGTGACTATCTCGCAGAGAAGATCCGCAAAGAAACTATTCCAGGCGAGATTGATGTTGTGATGCCGATTCCTGACTCAAGCCGTCCAGCAGCAATGCAGGTGGCTAAACGCCTTGGCGTAGATTATCGCGAAGGTTTCTTTAAGAATCGCTATATTGGCCGCACCTTCATCATGCCCGGTCAGGCGGTTCGCAAGAAGTCAGTACGCCAAAAGCTCAATGCGATGCGTATTGAGTTCAAAGATAAAACGGTATTGATTGTGGATGATTCGATTGTTCGTGGCACAACCTCTTTTGAGATTGTGCAAATGGCACGAGAGTCTGGTGCCAAGAAGGTGATCTTTGCATCTGCTGCGCCTCCTGTACGCTTTCCGAATGTCTACGGTATCGATATGCCAACGCGTAGTGAGCTAGTTGCCTATGGTCGGACAGATGAAGAGATCAATAAGATGATTGGCGCAGACCAGTTGATCTATCAAAGCGTTGAAGATATGAAGCAGGCAGTGAAGGACATCAATCCTAATATCCAGCATTTTGAGGCATCTTGCTTTGATGGCCACTACATTACCGGCGACATCAATGAATCCTATTTGGATGCTTTGGAGGCCGCTCGTAATACCTCGGAGGCTAAAGCTGACCGTCAGCGCGACTCCAGTGACTTTGCCCGCTCACAACTTCACCTGCATTTGGCTACCGAAGACTAAAAACAACGATGGAATTCCTCAGGCGTTACTGTCTGAGGCAATTCTTCAATTCGGTGTCAAAATAGCGGTATGATGAGCAAAACTACCCGCAAAAAACCTGATTTCTCAAAGCTTGCGCTTGAAACCCTTGCGGTTCGCGCCGGTACTCGCCGTACTGCTGAATACCAAGAGCATTCAGAGGCAATGTTCCTGACTTCCAGCTTTTGCTTTGATAGCGCTGAACTGGCCGCCGACGGTTTTGCCCATGCAGACCAAGGCTTCATCTATTCCCGCTTTACCAATCCTACCGTCAGCATGTTCCAGGATCGATTGGCTGCACTAGAGGGTGGTGAGGCTTGCATTGCGACTTCTTCCGGAATGGCAGCAATTTTAACCATGGCAATGTCCCATCTGCAAGCGGGCGATCATGTGGTTTGCTCTCGTTCTGTTTTTGGCGCAACCATCCAATTGTTTAGCAATATTTTGGGCCGCTTTGGTATTGCAACGACCTATGTTGATTTGTCAGATACCAAAGCTTGGCAGAATGCCGTTCAAGAAAATACCAAATTATTTTATTTGGAAACACCTTCCAATCCATTAACTGAGATTGCCGATATTAAAGCAATCTCCAAGATTGCCAAAAAAGCGAAGGCTCTTTTTGCGGTTGATAACTGTTTCTGTACGCCAGCCTTACAAAAGCCATTGGCATTAGGCGCTGATGTAGTCATCCATTCAGCAACCAAATATTTGGATGGTCAGGGCAGAGTAGTTGGTGGCGCTATTGTAGGCAGCAAAGATTTCATTATGGGCAAAGTGTTTCCCCATGTGCGGACTGCTGGCCCAACACTCTCGGCATTCAATGCTTGGGTGTTCTTAAAAGGCTTGGAGACTCTTGAGTTGCGTATGAAGCAGCAGAGCCAAAATGCTTTAGAGATTGCTCAATGGCTAGAAAAGCAGCCAGGGGTAGAGCGTGTTTACCATCCCGGGCTGAAGTCTCACCCTCAGCATGTTCTGGCTAAGCGTCAACAGAAAGCGGGCGGTGCCATACTGTCTTTCACCCTAAAGGGTGGCAAGAAAGCTGCATTCAAGCTGATTAATCAAACTAAGCTTTGCTCTATAACTGCAAACTTGGGCGACACGCGTACAACGATTACCCATCCTGCAACGACGACACACTGCCGCGTAAGTCCTGAAGCTCGTAAGGCCGCCGGCATTACAGATGGCCTAGTTCGTATTGCTGTTGGCCTAGAGAATGTGGTCGACCTAAAGAATGACCTCATTGGTGGATTGAAGAAGTAATTGCAGATTGAATGTGTCTAAGACTGGGGGATTAATGAGCTTTGCAGATGCAACCCAGTTCTGGAATGAACGTTTTAATAAAGAAGAATTTATCTTTGGCAAAGAGCCAAATGAATATCTGGTTGATCAAGCATCTCAATATCTAAAGCCCAAATCTTCCGTTCTTTGTATTGCGGATGGAGAAGGGCGTAATGGTGTTTGGCTTGCTAAGCAGGGCATGAGTGTTACTGGTTTTGAAGTTTCTGACATTGCCCTTACTAAAGCAAATCAGTTTGCTGCTGAGAATAAAGTGAACATTCAATACAGTCTTTGTGATGCCGATGGCTTTAAATGGCAGACCAATTCTTATGATGCAGTTGTTGGCATATTTATTCAGTTTGCCGATCCTGAAATGCGGGCTAGAATTTTTAAGCAAGTGCATCAGACCCTTAAACCAGGTGGCCTTTATATATTGCAGGGTTATACCCCAAAGCAGTTGGAATATAAAACTGGTGGGCCATCGCTGATTGAGCATCTATACACTGAAGAAATGATTCGCGAACTCAGTCAGGGGTTTGAGATTCTTGACCTTCAGTGCTATGAAAAAAAATTATCTGAGGGTGCAAGACATACTGGCATGTCAGCCTTGCTCGGCATGGTTGCTAAAAAGATCATATGAAAACCATCGATATTAAAAGCGCTTGGCAGGGCAATAGCGACTGCAATTCTTGCTCCATTAGAAGCTCTGCGCTCTTTGCCGAATTAAATGAAGATGACTTTTCCAAGATACATGAGCCAATTGATGACCTGCGATTTGAGGCGCACTCTGGAATTTACACTCAAGGTGATGTCGCTGATTACTTATATACCTTGAGAGATGGATATATCAAGTTGCTTCATATTAATTCGGATGGATCTGGAAGAATTGTGCGACTGGTGGTACCAGGTGATTTATTTGGGATGGAGGCTTTACTTGGTGATAGCTATTCACATTCAGCTGCTGCGCTATCTAATATTCATCTCTGTCGTATTCCGAAAAAAATCATCTCCTCTCTAGGCGAAGAATCGCCACGATTACATCGTCAGATTGTTAAGAAGTGGGGTGAAGCTCTTGCGCAATCTGAGTCATGGTTCTCTGAAATTAATACGGGTCGTATTGAGGTACGTCTCGCTCGCTTCTTCCTCAGAATTGCTAAGGTTTCAGGGGGTATGGCTGTCGCACCTTTATTTAAGCGTGAAGATATGGGTTTGATGATGGATGTGAAATTTGAGACTATCAGTAGGGCGCTTGCCTCTATGGCTGATCAAGGAATCATTTCTAATGTCACTCGCCTCAGCATTCAAATTCCCAGTATTGAGAAATTAAGAGCATTCTCCCAAGCTAGCGCCTAATTTATCTGGGCAACAAAAAAGCTGCCGAAGCAGCCTTTCAATCACATTAACGCAAGTGCAGCATTAAGCCTTCTTAGCGTAAGCAGAGCACCAGCCTTTACCCGCAACTTGCT
>NZ_NCFJ01000208.1:0-4139 GCF_002281105.1 Polynucleobacter sp. 35-46-11 | reverse complement strand
AGGCCCTAAAGGCAAACAAGCTACTAATATCCAAGCAGCTTAATCTGCTTTAGATCATTATTAAAAACCCAGGACTTGTTCCTGGGTTTTTTTTCGCCTAAGTTTTCCTGCCTTAGAATTACCTCCACCTACACCAACCACTCAATACACCATGCGTTTATCGAATATCAAGCAATTCATCTTTTCACTGGCGGCAATTTTCGGACTCTTTTCAGCGCCATCGTTTGCGCAACAGAATGTAGGCTTGCCAATGATTGAACTCAAGGCTGGCATCTATCGCATTCAGGCAGAGTTGGCCGATACACCCAAAGCGCGTGAGGTTGGACTCATGAATCGCACCAGCATGCCCACCAACTCCGGCATGCTCTTTATCTTTGAGCAAAAAGCGGGTCATTGCTTCTGGATGAACAACACCAAGATTCCTTTGTCGATCGCCTTTATTGCTGATGACGGCAAGATTGTGAATATCGAAGAGATGCAAGCTGAAACCACCAACAACCACTGCCCTAAAGCAGCAGTACGTTATGCGTTAGAGATGAACAAACAGTGGTTCTCAGAAAGAGTGATCGTGCCAGGTACAGTCATTCAAGGACTGTCCAAGAAGTAAGAGGCTGCTTGAAGCCATAAAGCAAAAACGCAGACTGAGGTCTGCGTTTTCTTTTGGGCACAAGAGGAATGCTCCTCTTGCTTGCTCGCTTACTTATTCAAAGTGGCAAACGTAATGCACCGGGGATTCTGCGCGGATGATGAAGTAGCCACCCTTTTCTACTTCCCAACTTTGACCGGCTTTGAACTCAACTTCTGGAGCGCCATTGATACTAACAAACGCATTACCGTCAACCACTTCCATGATCTCTTTAGTACTCAGGTCAAAACGTAAGGTGCTTGGCAAAACTACACCAACAGATTTACGAACACCATTTGGCAGCGTCACAGTATGGGATACGCACTTACCATCAAAAAATACATTGGCTTTTTTGCCTACAGAAACTTGATCAAATTGCATTTTTATTCTTTCTAATCTGAATTACTAGCTTGTTGTTTATCTTAATTATTTGGCACGCTTACGTCTTGCAGTTTCAGCAATTCGCATACGCAAAGCATTAAGCTTAATAAATCCACCTGCATCAGCTTGGTTGTATGCACCACCATCATCATCAAAGGTAGCAATCGTCTGGTCAAACAACGTGTTCGCTGAATCACGTGAGATCACAGAGACAGATCCTTTGTAAAGCTTCAGACGTACAAGGCCATTGACCATCTGTTGTGTGTGATCAATCAAAGTTTGCAAAGCAAGGCGCTCTGGCGCCCACCATAAACCGTTGTAGATCAAGCTAGCATAACGTGGCATCAAGTCATCTTTGAGGTGCGCAACTTCACGATCCAAAGTAATACTCTCAATACCGCGGTGCGCTTTCAACAAAATGGTGCCGCCAGGAGTTTCATAGCAGCCACGGCTCTTCATACCTACAAAGCGGTTCTCAACTAAGTCAAGGCGACCAATACCGTGCATGCCACCGATGCGATTGAGCTCAGCTAATAATTCATGTGGCTTGTATGCTTTGCCATTGATTGCTACTGGATCACCAGCGCGGAATTCAATTTCAATAATTTCTGGGGCGTCTGGAGCCTTCTCAGGAGATACCGTCCAACGCCACATGGACTCTTCTGCTTCAGCATTTGGGTTCTCGAGATGACGACCTTCATAACTGATGTGTAATAAGTTAGCGTCCATAGAATAGGGTGAGCCGCCTTGCTTGTGCTTCATCTCAACCGGGATGCCATGCTTTTCTGCATAGGCCATCAACTTTTCACGTGAGAGCAAATCCCACTCACGCCACGGAGCAATTACCTTGATCCCTGGCTCTAGTGCGTAGTAGCCCAACTCAAAACGCACTTGGTCGTTACCTTTACCGGTAGCGCCATGCGATACAGAGTCAGCTCCAGTCTGGTGAGCAATTTCAATTTGACGCTTAGCGATCAATGGACGTGCGATGGAAGTACCTAAAAGGTACTCGCCTTCATAAATCGTATTGGCGCGAAACATAGGGAATACAAAGTCGCGTACAAACTCTTCACGCAAGTCATCGATAAAGATATTTTCTGGCTTGATACCAAATTGCAGCGCCTTAGCGCGTGCTGGCTCAAGCTCTTCACCCTGACCCAAATCAGCTGTGAAGGTAACGATCTCGCATTGATAAGTGTCTTGAAGCCATTTCAAGATCACGCTAGTGTCAAGACCACCGGAATACGCCAATACTACTTTTTTAATATCAGACATGATTTCTATTCAATCAAAAAATTAAGCAATAACTAACAAAGACAAATTACTTCCGCAATCAATCCAAACGGCCACAGAGTAGATACTCCATTAAGGCCTTTTGAACATGCAGACGATTTTCAGCCTCTTCCCAAACAATACTTTGAGGGCCATCAATCACTTCTGCAGAAACCTCTTCACCCCGATGCGCTGGCAAGCAATGCATGAACAGAGCATCTGGCTTAGCCAAAGACATCAACTCTTCGTCCACCATCCAATCCTTGAAGGCAGTCATGCGGGAAGTATTTTCATCCTCGTAACCCATGCTGGTCCACACATCGGTAGTGACCAAATCAGCACCTTTGCAAGCATCCCTTGGATCAGCGCAAACAGTCAAATGTTTCAATGCATTCTCAGTCAGCATGGCACCATCTAATTGATAGCCGCCGGGCGCAGAGAAACGAATTTGGAAATCTAAACACTCGGCTGCCTGTATCCAGGTGTAGGCCATATTGTTGGCATCACCAACCCAAGCAACGGTTTTACCCTGGATCGGACCACGCGCCTCTACAAGGGTAAAGATGTCGGCCAATACTTGGCAAGGATGGTATTCATTGGTTAGGCCATTAATCACTGGCACACGAGAATTAGCGGCAAAGCGCTCAATAATCTCTTGGCCAAAGGTGCGGATCATAATGATGTCAGTCATTCTCGAAATAACCTGTGCAGCGTCCTCTACAGGCTCGCCACGACCCAACTGGGTATCTCTAGTGTTGAGATATACGGCATGACCACCAAGCTGGTGTATGCCCGCCTCAAAGGAAAGACGAGTACGAGTCGAATGCTTCTCGAAGATCATGGCTAAAGTACGATCGTGCAAGGGGTGCCAAGTCTCATAACTCTTGAACTTTGTTTTGAGCCAAGCAGAGCGTTTCAGGAGATAGTCATACTCTTCGCGCGTCAAGTCAGCAAACTGCAGGTAATGCTTAACCTGGCCAGGCACTTGAGGCTTTGCCAAAGATGTCATTGTTGAGCTTTCCACTAAAGTTTTAGCTTGCATTTTTTGTATGAGGCATCAGACTGCACGAAAATAGTTCCTAAAGTCATCTTAAGGCCATCTCAGACTGTTAAGCTAGAGGGCTCATTAATACTTATCCTTACAACAATTCTTACGCCAACTTGAACCACAAAAAGCTTTTCATTCAAGGCATTACAACTTCTGGCAAACCTTTTCGTCCCAGCGACTGGGCCGAACGTCTTTGCGGAGTCATGGCAACTTTTCGCCCACCAGGCGATGCTGGAGACCCCCGCTTCACTTACTCGCCTTATGTCAGGCCAGTAGTTATTGCAAAAGTGAAATGCGTTGTTATCGATACCAGACTAAGAGATCTTGATCCAAGAGCGCTCGACTTTGTCATGAACTTTGCCAAAGACAACAGCCTGCCAATTGAAGAAGCCTGCGAATTCGAGCCGAATCCGCCATCCCAGTCCTAAAAACAAAAACCCGCTCTGAAAAGGAGCGGGCTTAGACTCAGATTACTCTCGAGCCTGCCTAAAACTATAAAAGTCTTACGCTGCCATTGCCTTGATGGCTGCAGACAAACGTGACTTCTGACGTGATGCAGTATTTTTGTGAGCAATCTTTTTGTCAGCAATCTTGTCGATCGTTGACTGAGTTGCTGCGAACACTTTAGCTGCAGCAGCTTTGTCGCCAATTTCAATTGCTTTGCGAACTGCCTTAATGGAAGTACGGAGCTTTGAACGCAAACTGGAGTTGTGTTCATTCTGTTTTACTGCCTGCCGTGCGCGTTTACGCGCTTGTGCGGTATTGGCCATCTTTAAACCTTGCTATATAAAAATTACAAAATACGATTAACTG
>NZ_NCFJ01000207.1:0-4152 GCF_002281105.1 Polynucleobacter sp. 35-46-11 | reverse complement strand
CGCATTTAAACCCGATAATGACCCCAAAGCTTCAAGCTTCGATGCCACATTTGCTGGGGTCGCGCCCATTACATCAGTCAATATTAAAACGCCTTGGCCCGTGTTGACGCCATATGCCGCTTTCAAGAGTCGGTCGAAGCTGGCTTTTGTATCTTCATGAGGCGGAATGTCGACAGCCCTTACTCTCTCTGGCGCTACACCAAATGCATGCTCAGCAAAACCCAGCATCGCACTTGCGACTGGAGTGTGAGCAACTATTACGATTCCAACCATTTTTATGCCAATGCCTTTTCAAGCGCTGTTAACCAAAATTTCGGAACATCAAATCTGCTTTGCTCAGTAATCTCTACAAAACAGGTTGGGCTAGTCACATTGATTTCTGTGACGTAAGCGCCAATTAAATCTAATCCTACCAAGAACAAACCCCGGGCATTCAAAATTGGGGCGAGACGTTCTGCAACCTTCCTCTCTGCATCTGTTAGCGGCATAGCAACCCCTTTGCCACCAGCAGCTAAATTACCTCGAATTTCACTTCCCTGAGGTATGCGAGCCAGCGCAAACGGCACTACCTCGCCACCGATGAGCAACACGCGTTTATCGCCTTGAGCTATCTCAGGCAAGAATCTTTGCACCATTAGAGTACGTGCACCATTCTCACCCAGTGTCTCCACAATACTGGCAAGATTTAAACCATCTGGCCCTACACGAAACACACCCATTCCACCCATACCATCCAAGGGCTTAATGACAATATCTTGATGCTCTTGATGAAATACTTCAATCGCACTCAGTTCACGTGTGATTAAAGTTGGGGGAATAAGTTCCGGAAACTCCGTGATAGATATCTTTTCAGAATGATCACGAATAGCCGTTGGATTATTAAATACTTTTGCACCCTGCCGAACCGCAGCAGATAACAACCAAGTGGTATTGAGATACTCGATATCAAATGGCGGATCAGTACGCATCATGACTGCGTTAAAGGTATTTAATGGGCGATCCTCTACGGGGCCTAACTCAAACCATGTTGTGCCACTTGGCTTAATGGCGAGCGACTGACAATCAGCCACTACAAAATCGTTCCTCCACAGGATGTTACGACTTTGGCAAAACCAAAGTTTATGACCAGCTTCTTGCGCAACGCGCATCATTGCCAAAGTGGAATCCTTGCTAACCTTCAATGATTCCAGTGGATCGGCAATGAAAAGAAGGTTCATCTTATGTCCGAGCATTCAGATACAGTTAGGCAGCTTCAGCATTAGGATCGGAACGCTCCAACTCTAAAGAAGCGGCTAACAAAGCCAAACGTGCAACGACTCCATACAGATAAAAACGATTGGGCGGCGCACTACCAGGCTTGGCACCCAGATCTGGCATGGAGTTTTGCTCGAATGCTAACGGTACAAAATGCATGCCTGGTGCGTTTAGATTCTCATCAGGGCCACGGTCGGTATGCACACGATAGAAGCCACCAATCACATAGCGGTCAATCATATATACCACTGGCTCTGCAACTGCTTCATTCACTTTCTCGAAGGTATATACACCCTCCTGAATTAAGACATCACTAACTTCAAGACCTTCTTTAACAACACTCATCTTGTTGCGGTCTTTGCGATTCAGATCTTTGAGTTGTGCAGGATCGTTTACCACCATGACACCCATGCCGTATGTACCAGCATCTGCTTTGACAACGACGTAAGGTTTTTCCTTGATGCCGTACTCTCGATATTTCTTAGCAGTTTTCTTGAGGACTTTCTCAACAGCAGCTTGCAATTCTTCTTCGCCCTTACGCTCATGAAAGTTCACGTTAGAGCAACTAGCAAAGTAAGGGTTAATCATCCATGGATCAATATCCACTACCTTCGCAAATTTCTTAGCAACCTCATCGTAGGCTGCAAAGTGATTTGACTTGCGACGGACATGCCAACCAGCATGCAAGCCTGGCAAGAGATATTGCTCATGGAGGTTTTCTAGGATCGGAGGAATACCCGCTGATAAATCGTTGTTCAGCAAAATTGAACAGGGATCAAAGTCTTTTAAACCTAAACGCTGCTTCTTTAAACCTAAGCGAGACAAAGGCTCCATCAAGAGACGATTGCCATCAGGCAAATCAATCCAAGTTGGTTTTTTAATTTCATCAGACAAAGTGCCCAAGCGAACATTAAGGCCTGCTTGGCGCAAGATCGAAGATAGGCGTGCGATATTTTGCAAATAGAAAGTATTGCGAGTGTGTCGCTCAGGTATCAACAGTAAATTTTTAGCTTCCGGACAAATCTTTTCAATTGCTGCCATCGCTGCCTGAACTGCCAAAGGCAACATCTGAGGTGAGAGGTTATTAAACCCACCTGGAAAAAGGTTCGTATCCACTGGCGCAAGCTTAAAACCAGCATTACGCAAGTCAACTGAGCAGTAAAACGGTGGAGTGTGCTCCTGCCATTCAAGCCTGAACCAGCGCTCAATAGTTGGAGTTGCTTCTAATACCTTCGACTCGAGATCAAGAAGAGGGCCGCTAAGGGCAGTGATGAGATGTGGAACCATGACACTATTGTAAGATTTTTAAAACACAAAGGGCGGTATCCGAAGATACCGCCCTCTTTACCCACTAAATTGACTGAAATTTACCTTTAGGGGCCATTTAGCACCCCTAATTTAGTCAACTAGTTTGAATACGCTGTTTCCCCATGAGAAGTGACATCCAAGCCTTCACGCTCTTGATCTTCAGGCACACGTAGACCAACCACCATATCCACCACTTTGTATGCTATTACTGAAACCACTGCACACCAGATAATGGTGATGATGACGCCTTCAGCCTGAATGATAGTCTGACTAATAATTGAGAAGTCAGCAGGAGCAGCTCCGCCAGTACCACCTAGACTAGGTGCAGTAAATACACCAGTCAAGATCGCACCGACGATACCGCCAACACCATGGATACCAAATACGTCGAGGGTGTCATCTGCGCCAAGCATTCTTTTCAGACCACTCACAGCCCACAAGCAAACTAGACCAGAGATAAAACCGATAGCAATTGCGCCCATTGGTCCCACAGTACCGCAAGCTGGAGTAATACCAACTAAACCAGCTACCGCACCAGAAGCAGCGCCCAACATTGAGGCTTTACCTTTGAACAAAGTTTCACCCAAGTTCCATGCCAATACTGCAGCAGCAGGTGCAAGCAAGGTGTTAATGAATGGCAATGCAACACCTTCATTAGCCTCTAGGTTTGAGCCTGCGTTAAATCCAAACCAACCCACCCACAGTAATGCAGCACCAACCATTGTGAGAGTTAGGCTATGAGGAGTCATTGCATCTTTGCCATAACCCAAGCGCTTACCAATCATGTATGCACCTACCAAGCCAGCAATACCAGCGTTAATATGTACAACAGTACCGCCAGCAAAATCTAGTGCGCCCTTACTGAGCAAGTAACCGCCAGCACCCCAAACCATATGTGCAATCGGCAGATAGCAGAAAGTTAGCCACAGCGCGCAAAAGAGCAACACAGCAGCAAACTTCACACGTTCAGCAAATGATCCCACGATCAAGCATGCAGTGATACCAGCAAATGTTGCCTGGAATGCAATAAAGATAAACTCTGGAATCTTTGATGTTGGTGTAAAAGTGTCAGCTTGTGAGGCAGTTGTGACGCCCGACAAGAAAACTTTACTAAAGTCACCAATAATCAAGCCCTCTGCACCAAATGCTAATGAGTAGCCATAGACAACCCACAGTACAACCATTAAGGAAAATACTGTCACTACTTGCATCAAGACTGACAACATATTTTTACTTCTGACTAAGCCGCCATAGAAAAGCGCCAAGCCTGGTAACACCATCAGAATAACTAAGATGGTGCTGACCATCATCCAGGCTGTATCAGCCTTATCAACAGTAGCCGCCACAGCACTCGCTGCACCTGCAACACTGGCAGCAGCTGCCGCCACAGGCTCATCAGGAGCCGCATAAGCAACTGAACTTACCATTACGCCAGATGCGCCAATAGCCAAGGCTACAGCGGTTCCAGCAAGAAGTTGTTTCATTCGAGCAAACATTTTGAACCTCTCTTTAAAGTGCTGACGCACCGGTTTCACCGGTACGAATGCGAATGACGTGTTCAACTGGTGAGACAAAAATCTTGCCATCGCC
>NZ_NCFJ01000017.1:0-23672 GCF_002281105.1 Polynucleobacter sp. 35-46-11 | reverse complement strand
TGAAACACCATTTACCCCACTTTTTCACACTTCCTCCCACTTTAGAGGATCGCAATAAGAGGGTCAAGTGTTTTTGGGTAATTTTTTAGGAAATTTCCTAGTGATTACAAACACTTAGCGTCATGTGTTAATAAAATGGTGCCTATAAAAATGCTACTTGAAACAACGGCTTGGAAAATATACTTAAGAATAGGTCTTAGCTATTTACTCTAATAATCAGTAAATATACTGTATCAATAAACAGTATCCTAAATAAAAATATGCGAAATTACTAATTTAGAACTAGATTTTGTAAGCAGTGCTTGTCATGACTTTTGACATTGCCTGCATTATCTTCTGAATGGGTTCCGGTAAGACCGCTCCACCAGCAGAAATTGCGGCCTGTCCATGCTCGATTTCATCGATCCGCATTTGATCAACAATGGCACGAGAACGCTCATCTTCTGGAGGCAATTTTTCGAGATGGCTCTCTAGGTGATGTTCAACCTGTTTTTCTGTTTCAGCAACAAATCCCAAACTCCACTTATCGCCCGCTAAGCCAGCAGCCAGACCGATTGCAAAGGATCCTGCATACCAAATTGGATTGAGATAACTCGTGTGCGAACCCAACTCCTGGAGACGTGTTTCGCACCAAGCTAAATGGTCCATTTCTTCTTGACCAGAGTGATCCAACATCTGCCGAATTTCAGGATTGCGAGCGACTAATTTTTGAGATTGATACAGGGCTTGCGCACAAACTTCACCCACATGATTCACACGCATCAATCCAGCGGCATGCTTCCGCTCTCCGACATCTAACAAAGTGGTAGTTTGCCTATCCGAACCTGGGGTTGGGCGATGAGCATGAGCACCCCCAACTACCGAGCGCAAGGCTATATCAAACTCACTGATGAAACGATCGATTAAGGCCATGGTTATTTGAAATCTAGACCAAAACCTCTGCTTTACAACTTTGTTTGGTCTTTAAACCCAACTCAGCCAATAGCTCACGGTCTTGTTCTGCCTCGGGATTGCCGGTAGTGAGTAGTTGCTCACCATAGAAAATAGAATTAGCACCAGCCTGGAAACACATGGCCTGAACTGCCCTTCCAAGCTCTTGGCGACCAGCCGATAAACGCACTCGTGCGCGCGGCATGGTGATGCGGGCTACCGCAATGGTTCTTACAAACTCCAACGGATCCAGGGGCTTTTGATCTGCCAATGGAGTTCCGGCTACTGGAACCAAGTGGTTAATCGGAACTGACTCTGGATAAGGACTTAAATTGGCCAAACGGGCTAAAAAGGCTGCTCGCTGCTCGCGCGACTCGCCCATGCCCACAATACCGCCGCAGCATACTGACATTCCTACGGCACGTACATTAGAAATCGTGTCTAAACGGTCTTGATATCCCCGAGTGGAGATGACCGAGCGATAGAAGTCCTCGCTAGTATCCAAATTGTGGTTGTAGAAGTCCAAGCCAGCCTCTTGCAGGGCTTGGGCCTGATTGGCTTCTAACATCCCCAGAGTGGCGCAGGTTTCAAGGCCTAAGGCCTTCACGCCTTTAATCATGGCGGTGACCTTTTCAATATCGCGATCTTTGGGCTCCCGCCAAGCAGCACCCATGCAAAAACGGTTTGATCCAGCAGCTTTGGCAGCTTTGGCAGCCTCAAGCACCTCATCCAGATCCATCAACTTGTTGGCTTTCACATCGGTGTCATAACGAGCTGCCTGCGGACAATATCCGCAATCCTCGGGGCAGCCGCCGGTCTTAATGGACAAGAGCGTAGCTAATTCCACATCACCATCAGGGAAGTTAGCGCGATGGATTTCTTGCGCCTTGAACATTAACTCACTGAATGGGAGGGCAAATAGCGCCTCAATTTGAGCAACCGACCAAGCGCCTGACGCGTCAACCTCCTTATGTAAATCCTTTTGGGATTTGACTTGAGTGAGGGGTTTTTCAGTAGTTTGGGTAGCCTGCATGGTCGAATTCCAGAAAATAGATCAAATCAAGGCATAAACATAACAGATACAGGCCTAAATTAGGAAAAACTAGTGGTCAAATACCAAACATGAAGCTTATTTCTGATCCAAATCAAACCTCCCTGGTTGCTCGCAGCCTAGATGCAGTTTGGCATCCCTGTACTCAGATGAAGCATCATGAGTCATTGCCATTAATTGCCATTACTAAAGGTAAGGGTGCTTGGCTGTTTGATGACAAAGGAAATGCGTTACTCGATTGCATTAGCTCCTGGTGGACCAATCTCTTTGGACACTCCAATCCCCGTATCAACCAAGCAATTAGCAGTCAACTAGAACAAGTTGAGCACGTTATGCTCGCCGGATTTACACATCCTCCCGTTGTAGAGCTATCCGAGAAACTGTCTGCTTTAACTCACGGGCATTTGGGTCACGTATTTTTTGCATCTGATGGCGCATCTGCAGTTGAGATCGCTTTGAAGATGAGTCACCACTATTGGCGACTGAATAATCAAACTCAAAAGAAAAAGTTTGTCTGCCTAGAAAATGGTTACCACGGAGAAACTTTAGGCGCACTCGCAGTGACCGATGTCGCAATCTTTCGTGAAGCCTACGGATCACTTTTACAAGATGTTTTTACTGTGCCTTCACCTGATGCGCGCAAAGCACAGCCTAATGAAAGTGCTGACGATGTCGCTAGACGTGCTGCCAAAAAATTAGAAGAACTGCTCGAAGCAGAACATCACAATATTGCCGCCATTATTGTGGAGCCACTCGTTCAGTGCGCAGGTCAGATGGCAATGTACTCTCCAGAATATTTACGCCTTGTACGATCGCTCTGTGATCGTTACAACATTCACCTTATCGCCGATGAAATTGCAGTGGGCTGTGGTCGATCAGGAAAGTTTTTTGCTTGCGAGCATGCAGGGATTTGGCCAGACTTCATAACCCTGTCTAAAGGTATTAGTGGCGGCTATCTTCCGCTGTCGCTCTCCATGACGACTGACAAAATTTATCGGGCATTCTATGGCAATCAAATGCAACAAGGTTTCTTGCACTCGCATTCCTATACCGGCAATCCACTAGCCTGCGCTGCAGCGCTCGCCTGTTTAGAAATCTTTGAAAGTGAATCTGTTCTCGAAAAAAATATTGAGCGTAGTAAAGATCTTGCTAATGGATTTTCCTGGGCAAAAGCAGACTCTCGTATTGAACATTGGCGCCAGCAGGGCATGATCCTAGCCTTTGATATCAAACCTGAATCACTAAAATATTCAACTACGTTTTCACGAGAGATGTTTTCAGCAAGCCTTAAAGAAGGTATCCTCATAAGGCCGATTGGCAATACGATTTACGTCATGCCACCATACATTCTTTCATCAGAGGAAGCCATACAAATGGGCGCCTCTGTACAACGCGCCCTCAATCAGGCTCTGGCATGAGCGCAAACTTTAAAGCTCGGGATATGGCAGAGCAGCAAATTGCCAATTTAGATAAGCAGCTACTGAGACGAAAACTGCGCACTAGCGAGTCACCCTGTGATACCAAGGCCCGCGTTGGTCAGCGAGAACTCAAAGCATTTTGTAGTAATGACTATTTAGGTCTAGCCAACCACCCGGAATTAGTTGCCGCCCTTGCGGAAGGTGCAAGACTGTATGGGGTTGGTAGCGGAGCATCGCACCTGATTAGCGGCCACAGTATTGCGCATGACTTGCTTGAAAAAAAATTAGCAGCCTGTGAGGAAAAGCATATTCCCAATGCAAGAGCACTGTTCTTTAGTACTGGCTATCTCGCAAACATCAATGCCATCACTGGGATTGCTAGACTTGCTGAACAAGGTGAGGTCAGCATTTACTCAGCCAAACTCAATCATGCCTCTTTGATTGATGGCGTTCGACTGGCGAGTGCGCAAACCAAAGCAAAGGTAACCTTGTTTGATCACCAACATCTTGATTTGCTAGAGAAATCATTAGCGCAAGATGCTCACTCACTCAAATTGCTTGTGGTCGACGGGGTCTTTAGTATGGATGGGGATATCGCACCCATAGAGAAATTAGTCCAAATTGCAGAACAATATGATGCGCTCTTGATGGTAGATGATGCTCATGGATTTGGCGTTCTCGGCGAACATGGCCATGGCCTTTTGGAGCAAGCAGGTGTGTATTCAGAGAGAATTATTTATGTCGGCACACTTGGCAAAGCAGCCGGTGTTAGCGGCGCATTTATTTGCGCAGCCGCACCCTTCATTGAATGGCTGATTCAAAAAGGCCGCCCCTACATCTACAGCACAGCAACACCACCAGCGATTGCACATACCTTAATCAGCAGCCTTGAATTGATCGAAGGCGATGAAGGTATTGCTCGTCGCAAGCAATTAAATCAGCTCATTCAAATTTGGCGTGATGAAATGATTTTCCAAAACTGGGAAAAAACTCCTTCATCCACCCCAATTCAGCCAGTGATTCTCGGCAGCAATGCCAGCGCATTAGCGGCAGCTAAGTTATTAGATGAAGCGGGTTATTGGATCCCAGCCATCCGACCACCTACCGTTCCCGTTGGCAGCTCTCGACTACGCATTACATTTTCAGCTAACCACACTACTAATGATTTGCGTGATCTCATTAAGACATTAAAAGTCATTGAGCAAGGAGTAGGGAATAATTCATGACATTAAATGCTGCGAATGGTTTTTTTGTCACAGGCACTGATACTGAGGTTGGCAAAACTTTAATTAGTGGCGCCCTCATCTTGAAGTTAAGAGAAGCTGGTGTCCGCGCAATCGGCTTCAAACCTGTAGTTGCTGGAACCTATCTTGATGCTAGTGGCAAAAAACTTAATGAAGACCTCGAGACATTACGTCTTGCATCAGGCTTAAGCCCACAGGAGCAAAGTCTCTGCCCATATATTTTGGATGAGGCAGCTGCTCCGCATCTGGTTGCCAAGAAGAATAATATCTACCTGGATTCCTCGATCATCCTAGGAGATTTACATTCCCTGAATCAAGAGTTTGAGGCAACCATTGTTGAAGGTGCGGGTGGATTTTTGGTCCCCCTGAATGACCAGGAAGATTTAGGTGATCTAGCTCAGGCGATGGATTTACCTGTCATCCTCGTAGTCGGCATGCGCTTGGGCTGTATCAATCATGCCCTACTTACTTGCGAAGCAATTCAGTCACGTCAATTAACTATTGCTGGCTGGGTTGCCAATACACTTTCAGAAGAAATGTCTCTTTTAAATGAAAATATTCAAACCTTAAAGGAGCGAATATTTGCTCCGTTTTTAGGCGTCATTCCCACTCTTCCTGAGCAGCTTCAGAAATCAGAGAATGCCCCCTACTCCTTAGAGGCCTTACGATTTGTTGCAGAGCATATAAAACTACCCGAGTAAATTCAGATAAGATGAAGCTATGCGATTACTTCCAGAAATTATCGACTCCGCATCAGCTATTCAAGAGATTCGTCGCAACATCCATGCGCATCCAGAATTGCGCTTTGAGGAAAACCGCACTTCTGATCTCGTGGCTGAGGCACTTTCTAGCTGGGGAATCACGGTATATCGCGGCCTTGGAAAAACTGGGGTTGTTGGCAAACTTGATGGCGACTTAGGTCCAGGCAAGATGATTGGTTTGCGTGCCGATATGGATGCATTGCCACTGCAAGAACATAATACTTTTGAGCACACTTCAAAGAATCCCGGCAAGATGCATGCTTGTGGCCATGATGGTCACACTGCCATACTCTTAGGTGCAGCCCAATATCTATCCAATCATCGCGAGTTCAAAGGCTCAGTCATTTTTATTTTTCAGCCTGCAGAAGAAGGTGGTGCTGGTGCACAAGAAATGATTAACGATGGGCTCTTTAAACAATTTCCTTGTGATGCCGTCTTTGGTCTACACAACTGGCCAGGACTAGCCGAAGGTCATTTTGGTGTGACCTCTGGCCCGATGATGGCTTCCAGCAATACTTTTGAAATCATCATCCGAGGTAAGGGTGGGCATGCCGCCTTGCCGCATAACAGTGCTGATCCCGTTCTTGCGGGCACTCAAGTTGTCCAAGCCCTACAAAGCATTATTACTCGCAATAAACGTCCCGTGGATGCAGCAGTCTTATCTGTCACACAGTTTCATGCGGGCGAGACAAGCAACGTTATTCCAGATAGTGCTTTTATCGGCGGAACCGTTCGCACATTCACCTTAGAAGTTTTGGATTTGATTGAGCAACGTTTACGTGAAATCTCTCATAACGTCTCCAGCGCATTTGACTGTCAAGCAGAGGTTAGCTTTGCTCGCAACTACCCTCCACTCATTAATCATGACAAGGAAGTAGACTTCGCAAGCGAGGTCATGAGTGAATTGGTAGGAGCACAAAACGTCAATACCTCAATCGATCCTACGATGGGCGCAGAAGACTTTGCATTCATGTTGCTGGAGAAGCCTGGTTGCTATGTGTTTCTAGGCAATGGTGATGGCGATCACCGCGCGGTAGGTCATGGCATGGGTCCATGCCATCTTCACAACCCTTCTTATGACTTCAATGACGCACTGATTCCAGTTGGCGTCAGCTACTGGGTCAAACTAGCTCAATGCTACTTAGAAAAATAGTTCTACCTGAGCTGTATATTTTTACGAGTTGGTAAATTTAGCTGGACGCTTTTCCATAAAAGCCGCCATACCTTCTTTTTGATCATTAGTCGCAAAGCAAGAGTGGAATAAACGACGCTCAAAGTGAATACCCTCTGAAAGCGTAGTTTCGTAAGCAGTATTAATTGCTTCTTTCACCATCATTGCCGTCAGCAATGGCATATCTGCAATCGTCTTGGCAATCGCCTTCACTTCTTTCAACAAATCCGCTTGAGGGAAAATACGGGCAACAAGGCCAGAGCGCTCGGCTTCAGCTGCATCCATCATCCGACCTGTTAAAGCTAAATCCATTGCTTTTGCTTTTGAAACTGCGCGAGGCAAACGTTGTGTGCCACCAGCGCCAGGAATAATCCCTAACTTCACTTCCGGTTGCGCAAACTTAGCGCTGTCAGTGGCCATGATGGTGTCACACATCATTGCTAGCTCACATCCGCCGCCAAGGGCATAACCAGATACTGCTGCAATGATTGGCTTGCGCACTTTTTTTATTTCTTCCCAGTTACGTGAGATAAAGTCACCGCGATAAACGTCGGCAAAACCATACTTGGCCATCGTTGCAATATCTGCGCCAGCAGCAAATGCTTTTTCACTACCAGTAATGATGATGCAACCGATATTGTTGTCAGCATCAAAACCTAGCAGTGCTGCACCCAGCTCATCCATCAACTCATCATTCAGAGCATTTAATACTTGCGGGCGATTAAGGGTAATGACAGCAACCTTGCCATCCACTTCAGTCAATATAGTGTTGTAAGTCATCAATCTCTTTCAAAAAATAATTTGTTCAGCGCGGCAACAATAACCACACCTTGCCATCTTGCTTCATGCGTCCTGCCAACTCACCTGCAGCATCCCCTGATCCCCAATAGTAATCCGCTCGCACCCCACCCACAATGGCTTTACCCGTGTCTTGGGCCATCACCAATTTTTGCAAGACTTGGCTACTCAGGGGCTTGGTGGTACTCAAAAATACTGGGGCACCCAAAGGCATGGCTTTCAAATCAATAGCAATGCTGCGCTCAGCAGTTAAAGGCACGCCCAGGGCGCCATTAGGCCCTAGATCAGCGCTGACATTACCCGGCAACTCTTTGAAGAATACAAAGCGCGGGTTGGCATTGAGCATCTCTTCTACGCGACCTGGATTGCGTTTAGCCCACGCACTAATGCCCTGCATGGTCGCCTGACTGCGAGTAATTTCCTTACGGTCCAGCAACCACTGTGCAAAGGACTTAAACGGCTGATCATTGGTTCCGGCATAGCCAAGTCGCAATACACGGCCATCCTCCAAACGAATTTTTCCTGAACCTTGGATTTGCATGAAGGCAGCGGCCACAGGATCTTGGACCCAGGCAATTTCTGAACCTCGAAGTACGCCAGAACTCATGAGCCCAGCGCGTGCTGGTGCAGGGCTTGGCTTCGAACCTTTCCAGGCATTTGGTAGACCATACAAGGGAACGGTGTAACTAGCTGTGCGGGTCTGGGAGCCATTCATAACAGGCTCGTAATAGCCTGTAATCAGCCCGGACTCTTTCCCATCGGTACTATTACGCACTTCGTAAACCTGAAAGTTCCCCTCAAAGTATTGGCGAACCGCCCGCTGATCGCGACCTGAAATTGTCGAAGCCTGGGAGCACACTTGGCGCCAATTAATCTCACTATTGCGTTTACGCAAGGCATCACAACTCTTGAGCCAGGCTGGCCAAGCCTGCGTTAAATCATCCTCTTGCCAGCCAGGCAAATCTTGCCATGAGACCGATCGAAAACTGGCAATTGAGGAATTGTAGGCATTTGGGGTGCCACCACCAGAGCGATAGCCAGCCCCCCTGGTAGAGGGCGTCGAGCAAGCGGCTAACAGACTTGCAATGCTGATAGCGAATACACTGCAGAGGAGGATTCGCGAAGGATTCTTGCGACTAATTAATTTGGATATAGAAATCATGATTGCCAATTTACTCGATGAATACCCAATGATCCTATTTGCGGTAGAGGGTGGTTTAGCCTTAGCCCTCCTGCTTTTTATTGTCCTTTGGACTGGTAAGGGCAAAAAATAAGGCTTCTTGAAAGCTCAATGCAGGGTTCTAGGCATTACCAAGGCAAATTCCGGGATAGGGGCTTGGAAAAACTGCGCCTCTTCAGTTACGCAGAAATACTCTCCACGCATCGTGCCAGCCGGCGTTGGCAAGGTAGCCCAACTGGTGTATTCAAACTGCTCCCCCGCCCTCAATAGGGGTTGTTGACCTACAACACCCAGGCCACGGACCTCTTGAACATCATTGTCCCCGTCTGTAATGAACCAATGGCGAGCGATGAGCTGAATGCTGGCCGTACCAGTATTTCTGATGGTGACGGTATAGGCAAACGCAAATTGGCGATTATCGGGGTCGGACTGGTCGGGCAAATACTGGGTTTTGACCGTAATGCTGATTTCATGAGGATTCATGCTCGAATTCTGCTCCATCCTTAGACCAACTGCAAGCTAGAATCTAGGGATGGATAGCCAGAAATCACCCTCAAATAGCCAGTTTGTCATTGCCCCCTCCATTTTGTCGGCTGACTTTGCCTGCCTGGGCAAAGAAGTTCAAGATGTTCTCGTAGCGGGCGCAGACTGGATTCACTTTGATGTGATGGACAACCATTACGTTCCGAACCTCACTATTGGCCCTTTGGTTTGCGAGGCAATTCGCCCACATGCAACTAAAGATGGCAAACCAGCCATGATTGATGTGCACCTCATGGTTGAGCCGGTAGATCGCCTCGTTCCGGATTTTGCAAAGGCAGGCGCAAATCTTATTAGCTTTCATCCAGAGGCAAGCCCTCATGTGAATCGCACGATTAATTTGATTCGCGAACAAGGCTGTCAGGCTGGATTGGTTTTAAATCCAGCTACCCCGCTTGATCACTTGGATCACACGCTTGAATTACTTGATCTGGTGTTATTAATGTCAGTGAACCCAGGCTTTGGTGGTCAGTCATTTATTCCAAACACTCTCAATAAGATTGCGCAGGTTCGTGCGCGCTTAGATCGCCACCAACAGGAAACCGGTTGCCATATTCGCCTTGAAGTAGATGGCGGCATTAAAGTTGACAATATTGCAGAGGTAGCCAAGGCCGGCGCAGATACCTTTGTTGCTGGCTCCGCAATCTTTGGCAAAGAAAATTATGCTGACGTGATTAATGCGATGCGCGCAGAACTAGCGACCTCAGGAAAAGCGTAATGCGGCACGAAGAATTTCTTGCCCTAGCCAAACAGGGTTTCAATCGCATTCCTTTGGTGAAGGAAGTTTTAGCCGACTTAGAGACGCCACTCTCGCTATACGTCAAGCTCACTCAAGCTTTTGGACAAAAGAACACCTACCTACTTGAATCTGTTTTAGGTGGCGAGCGCTTTGGCCGCTTCTCTTTTATTGGTCTGCCTGCGAAAACTGTTTTAAGAACTGTTGGTACACCAAATGCCCCGCTCACTGAAGTACTGTTCAATGATCAAGTGATTGAAACCAATCATGACAATCCATTGGATTTTGTAGACGCTTATTTCAAGCGCTTCAAAGTGGCAGTACAACCCGGCCTCCCACGCTTTTGTGGCGGGCTTGCTGGCTACTTCGGCTACGACACGGTTCGCTATATTGAATCGCGTCTAGCAAAACACAATTTGCCAGATGAGCTAGGTGTGCCTGATATTCAATTAATGTTGACCGAAGAGTTAGCAGTGATTGATAACGTTGCAGGTCGTATTTATTTAATTGTCTACGCAGACCCCAGCGACACAGATAGCTTTGAAAAGGGTCAAGCTCGATTAAAAGAATTACTTGCTTGCCTAAGCAAACCGGTGACCATGCCAGCGTCATTGCCAAGCACCAAAACAGAATTGATCCGCAAGTTCAAAGCAGCTGATTTTGAAAATGCCGTCCTCAAAACCAAAGAATATATTTTGGCTGGCGATTGCATGCAGGTAGTGATTGGCCAGCGCATTAGCAAGCCTTTCACAGATTCACCACTCGCCCTATACCGTGCCTTGCGCTCTTTGAATCCATCGCCTTATATGTACTTCTATGACTTTGGTGATCTGCAGGTAGTAGGCTCATCACCAGAAATCTTGGTGCGTCAAGAGCAACGTGAAAGTCAGAAGATCGTGACGATTCGTCCGTTAGCTGGCACACGCCCTCGTGGCGCAACACCCGAAGAAGATGAACGCCTTGCTACAGAATTGCTTGCCGATCCAAAAGAGATTGCTGAACATGTCATGTTGATTGACTTGGCGCGTAACGATGTGGGGCGAATTGCAAAGACAGGTACCGTTAAAGTGACGGATTCGATGTCGATCGAAAAGTATTCCCATGTTCAGCACATTGTGAGCTCTGTTGAAGGTGAGTTAATAGACAATATGAGCAATATGGATGTGTTACGTGCAACCTTCCCTGCCGGCACCTTATCGGGTGCCCCAAAAATTCGGGCAATGGAAATTATTGATGAGATGGAAATTGTGAAACGGGGCGTCTATGGCGGTGCGGTTGGCTACCTTTCCTTCTCTGGCGACATGGATGTGGCCATTGCTATTCGTACTGGTGTAATTCGTGATGGTGTATTGCATTCACAAGCGGGTGCTGGTGTTGTTGCAGATTCCGACCCTACTGCCGAATGGAAGGAAACCGAAGCCAAAGCCCGAGCAGTATTAATGGCGGCTGATTTAGTACAAGGAGGACTCGATGCTCCTCATGATTGATAACTACGATTCATTTACCTATAACCTCGTTCAGTATTTTGCAGAGCTTGGTGAAGAGGTAAAAGTTTTCCGTAATGATGAAATTTCTGTTGAAGAGATCGCCAAAATCAACCCTGCGCGCATTTGCATTTCACCGGGACCCTGCAGTCCAGCTGAAGCAGGGATTTCAGTGGCTACGATTCAACGATATGCCGGACAGATTCCGATTCTCGGTGTTTGCCTTGGACACCAAGCGATTGGTGAGGCATTCGGCGGCAAGATTATTCGCGCCCAAAAAGTCATGCATGGCAAGACTGATGATATTCACCATACTGGCGTTGGCGTTTTTAAAGAATTGCCAAACCCATTTAAAGTGACGCGTTATCACTCCCTCGCGATTGAAAAGAATTCATTGCCAGCCGTGCTCGAAGTGACAGCCACCTCTTCCGATGGTGAAATCATGGGTGTACGCCATAAAGAACTGGCGGTTGAGGGTGTGCAATTCCACCCAGAATCGATTCTGTCTGAGCATGGCCATGCACTGCTCAAGAATTTTTTGCAAGTCAAATAACCCAAAAGCAATAAATCAACCTACATGCCCATTACTCCCCAGCAAGCATTGCAACGTTGTATTGAACATCGCGAGCTCTTTCATGATGAGATGACTGCAATGATGAGTCTCATCATGAGTGGTGAGATGCCGCCAACCTTAGTGGCCGGTCTACTAGTTGCCTTGCGTACTAAAAAAGAGACTGTTGGTGAAATTGCTGCGGCCGCGCAAGTCATGCGCGAATTTGCGACGCCAGTACACGTAGAAGATAGAAAAAATTTAGTGGATGTAGTAGGCACTGGCGGTGATGGTGCCCATACCTTCAATATTTCTACCGCAGCGATGTTTGTGGCAGCAGCAGCCGGTGCAAAAATTGCTAAGCATGGCAATCGCAGTGTCAGCAGCAAATCCGGAAGCGCAGACATTCTGGAGTCGCTGGGCGTGAAGCTGTCACTCTCACCAGAGCAAGTCGCAAAATGCATTTCAGAAGTAGGTGCAGGCTTTATGTTTGCGCCGAATCATCACCCTGCAATGAAGAATGTGGTGCCGATCCGTAAAGATTTGGGTGTGCGCACGATTTTTAATATCCTTGGACCCCTTACCAATCCAGCGGATGCTAAGCGGATTCTCATGGGTGTGTTTCATGCTGATTTAGTAGGTATTCAGGCTCGTGTATTACAAGCCATGGGCATGGATCATGCATTAGTTGTTTATGGCCGTGATGGCTTAGATGAGATCTCTCTTGAAGGCCCCACCCTCGTAGGTGAATTAAAGGATGGTCAGGTTCGTGAATATGAGATTCATCCAAAAGACTTTGGCTTAAGTATTGCCCCAACCAATAGTTTTAAGGTGGCTAATGCCGAAGAATCCAAAATCATTGTTTTAGATGTACTCAATAAAATACCTGGCCCAGCGAGCGACATTGTTTGCCTCAATGCTGGAGCAGTCTTGTATGTAGCTGATGTAGCCCCAAGCATTGCTAGCGGCATTCAGATGGCACAAGCAGCCATTGCATCTGGAGCCGCCCGCCACAAGCTAGACCAATTTGTAGCTGCAACCCAATACTAACTAAGATCTTCATGAGCGATATCCTCGACAAAATTGTTGCCACCAAGAAGATTGAGGTAGCTACTGATTCAAAAAAAATCTCTTTGGCCAATCAACGTGATCAAGCCGAAGAAAATAATCGTGATGCCCTTTTAAAGCCTCGGGGCTTTATTCAATCTATCCACAATAAAATTGCAGCAGGCAAAGCAGGTGTCATTACCGAAATTAAGAAAGCTAGCCCTAGCAAGGGGATCTTACGAGAGAATTTTCAGCCGACAGAAATTGCTCAGTCCTATGAAAAAAATGGCGCGGCCTGCCTATCCATCCTTACAGATAAGGATTATTTCCAGGGATCTAATGCTTACCTTCAGGCTGCAAGAGCTGCATGTAGCATTCCTGTATTGCGTAAAGACTTTACGGTTGATCCCTACCAAGTCTACGAAGCAAGAGCAATTGGTGCTGATGCCATTTTATTGATCGTGGCTTGCCTAGAGCTCAATCAAATGAAAGAGTTAGAGGCTTGCGCGCATGAACTGGGATTGGATGTTCTTGTTGAAGTGCATAACGCACCTGAACTAGAGCAAGCCCTTGAATTAAAGACGCCGCTACTCGGGATCAATAATCGTAATCTGAAGACTTTTGAAGTTACCCTTCAAACTACACTTTCGCTACTATCAATGGTGCCAACTGGAAAAACTCTGGTTACTGAGTCCGGAATTATGAGTCGCGCCGATGTGCAACTGATGCGCGATCACCAAATCAATGCATTCTTGGTAGGTGAGGCATTCATGCGTGCCAATGATCCTGGGGCGGCTCTAAGCGAATTATTTAATTAAGTTGCCTAGAGGGTTTCAGCATATCTAGCCCAACTTTAATCAGACCAACGAGCACTATTGTGCCCAGCACATCACCAATTAACATTACCAAGAAGTGATTAAAGCTTCCGGTCTCGTCGAGACTTCGGACCGAAAACCACCATTGATGCAAGCCTGCGCTCAGGGCCGAATAAATCAAAGTGCAAATTACCAACTTCGGTAAAGTCAAATTACTCAGATCAGATGAGATATCCACATTCCTTAATACAAAGATTCTGGCCAGGTATGGCGCAAATCCGGAAATCAAGCCAATGCCTATACAGGTTGTGAGCTCATGAGGGAATGGCCCTAAATAACTAATAAAAAAGGATACAACGGCTATTCCCAATGCGCCCGGCAAGCCAAATATCAGCGTAAGAAATAAACGAAGGCCGGCAGGCAAATAGATCCAACTCACCCCCAAGCCAAAAGTGAGATGAGTGGTGAGCCAATCATTGATGTAAAACAAAGTTGTGTACGTTACCGAACTAATTAAAAAACCTAAAGTACGTTCTGAGAGAATTTTTTTCATGATCGCCGACATGTTTATTAACTTAATACTATGTCATGCTAGCAATCAAATTTGTGTAGGTATATACTCCCCTCGTTAACCCTTAGGCCAATAGCCCTCTAAATCTTTAATTGCTTATGTCGACCGCTAAATCTTCTTGCTATATTCGTTTACTTAATTTGATTGATGTTCTTGATCGCATCAACCCAGGCAAGAAGCTCGACTCCATTGAAGAGAGTCTTTTGGACAAAATTATTTTGAGCTTTCATGCCAAGCAGTCGATTTTGGTTGGCGATCTGATTTCCCTTTCTGATCTGGGCTCCCAAGCAACCCTCCACGGACGACTGAAGAATCTCAGCGCCATGGGTTATATCAAGATGGCAGCAAATGAAGATGGGCGCAAAAAAGAAGTAGTTCCTAGCAAGATGGCCATCAAACGCTATGAAGAAATTTCCAAGTGTCTTGCAAAGGCTGTTAAAGAAAGCTAACTCAAGTCCAAGAATATAAAAAAGCCCTTATCACTAAGGGCTTTTTACATTTAGGGGCGCTGTTTTAGACGTTAAAGAGGAAGTTCAAAACATCACCATCTTTAACAACATACTCCTTACCTTCGGCACGCATCTTGCCAGCCTCTTTTGCCCCAGACTCACCCTTAAATTGAATAAAGTCTTCAAAAGCAATGGTTTGTGCACGAATAAAGCCACGCTCAAAATCTGTATGAATGACCCCGGCAGCCTGCGGAGCAGTATCGCCTTGATGAATTGTCCAGGCACGAACTTCTTTAACACCGGCCGTAAAGTAGGTCTGCAGGCCTAATAACTTATAGCCCGCACGAATCACACGATCCAGTCCAGACTCTTCCATACCGAGGTCTGCCAAGAACTCAACTTTGTCGGCATCATCTAAATCGGCGATCTCAGCTTCGATTGCAGCGCATACCGCAACTACTGGTGCACCCTCTTTAGCCGCATGCTGAATCACTGCCTCTAAATGAGGATTGTTGTCAAAGCCGTCTTCCTTGACGTTAGCGATATACATTGCCGGCTTTGCAGTAATTAAGCAGAGCGGCTTAAGAAGTAGATTCTCTTCATCGCTCAGTTTCAGGCTGCGTACTGGCTGGGCTTGGTCCAAATGGGCCTGCACCTTAGTTAATACGGCCACTAAAGCGGCTGCCTCTTTATCATTCCCTGACTTAGCAGCCTTGCTTGAGCGTTGCAGGGTCTTTTCAACGGTTGTTAAGTCGGATAAGGCTAGCTCGGTATCGATCACTGCGATATCGGAGATCGGGTCAATCTTGCCAGCCACGTGAATCACATTGGCATCCTCAAAACAGCGCACTACATGGGTAATAGCGTCAGTTTCACGAATATTGGCTAAAAACTGATTTCCAAGGCCTTCACCTTTAGAGGCCCCAGCCACCAAACCGGCAATATCGACAAATTCGACAGCAGCAGGCAGGATGCGCTCAGGCTTGACGATCTCAGCCAAAGCGGCAAGACGGGGGTCAGGAACCTCGACCACGCCCACATTAGGCTCGATCGTGCAGAAAGGATAGTTTTCTGCCGCGATTCCAGCCTTGGTAAGCGCGTTAAAGAGGGTAGATTTGCCGACGTTAGGCAGGCCGACGATGCCACATTTCAAAGACATAGCAGTATTGTAAAGGGCTAGTTTCGATATCATCGAGATATGTCAGAAATCCTCCAAAATAGCTCGGCTAAATTGCCCAAAAATACCTCTCAAATCCGGACAGTTGACGTCGCTGTAGTGGGTGGAGGTATAGCAGGAAAGGCTTGCGCCTTAGGTTTAGCTCAACTTGGCCTACAAACCATTCAAATTGCCCCTGACTTACGGCAAGGAGTTGCTCCGCCCCAAGGAAATCAATGGGGGCAGCGGATTTACGCTTTTTCTCCCAGCACTCAAAAATTACTGGCTCATCTACAGATTTGGGATGCTATTGATCACAGCCGTATGCAGCCAGTTCGAGATATGCGGATTTTTGGCGATCGTGGAGAAAAGCACGATCAACTTCATTTGTCTGCTTTTGAAGCGGGTACACCTCAATTAGCCTGGATTGGTGAATCGAGTGTGATCGAACACACTTTGGATCAAGCCTCACGCTTCCAAAATAAATTGGAGCGTATCTCTGACGTAGTTGAAAACATTGAAACGGATTCTGATGGCGTAACTCTCAATCTGGCAAATGGATCTACATTTTGCGCTCAACTCGTGATTGCTGCCGATGGCGCCAACTCTCCGATTCGTAAGGAGCTGGGCATTACCGCAAAAGAAGAAAGCTACTCACAAAGCGGAGTGGTAGCGAATTGGATTTGCGGTAACGCACATTTAGAAACTGCCTGCCAATGGTTTTTACCGGGTGGCGATATTGTGGCAATGTTACCCCTACCAGATCAACAAGTCTCGATGGTGTGGTCAACTTCACCAGAAAATGCTGCAGAACTTTTAAAACTGGATCAAGCGGCATGGACTGAAAAGTTTTCCTCCATTGCTAATGGGGCAATAGTCGAGCAACTTGGATCACTCAAACTCAATTCAACACCCGCTCATTTTCCATTGAGAAGAATTCGGGCAAGTCGATTTATTGGTCCAGATGAAAGCCCTAAGGTTGTCCTCATCGGAGATGCGGCTCATGTGATGCATCCATTAGCAGGACAAGGCTTGAACCTAGGATTAAGGGATGTTGCAACCCTCCTCAATATTTTGAGTAAACGCGAATCCTTCCGACTACCGAACGATAAAGTTTTATTACGTCGCTACGAACGTCAACGCCAAGGCGATACCAGCGCATTGCTATGGGTCACAGATAAACTGAAGAAACTATTTTCAGCGAGTAGTGGCACTGAAAAGCAATTGCGCAACTGGGGATTAGGCATGGTCAATCGCAGTCACTTTATTAAACGGCGCCTTATTGAACGCGCTCTCGGAGATGCTGATTTTGAATAAATTATTTTCTACTATTGCCTTAGCTTGCTCTCTCACCTTTTTAGTGGGAATAGCCAATGCACAATCAGAGCAACAAGTCCGATCTGAACTGCAAAAAAAGATTGGTCCAAACACGAAAATTAAAGGCGTTTCTCAATCACCTATTCCAGGCATCTACGAGGTCTTAGTTGGAAATGATGTGTTTTATACCGATGCCAATAGTAAATATTTAATCCAAGGTGAAATCATTGAGGTCGCTACAGGAAAAAATATTACGGAACAAAAACAAGCAGACCTCAATCGCATTAAATGGTCTGAGCTGATCCCATCCAATGCTTTAAAAGCAGTCCGTGGAAATGGTAGTCGACAGTTGGCCGTTTTCTCTGACCCTAATTGTGGTTACTGTAAGCGCTTGGAAAAATCTTTGCAGCAACTGGATAACGTCACTGTCTACACTTACCTAATTCCGATTTTGTCAGCTGACTCAGCGCAGAAGTCCAAACAAATTTGGTGCTCCGCTGATCCCCAGAAAGCCTATATTGACTGGATGATCAATGGTATTGCTCCTAGCGGCAAGAGCGACTGCGCCACGCCTTTGGATAAAAACATGGCCTTTGCCAAAACTTATGGCATTACAGGAACCCCAACTATTTTCTTTACAGATGGCAGTCGCTTTCCGGGTGCGGTTCAAATCACCGATATTGAAAAGAAATTTAGTAGCTTGAAGTAACCAATCTTGTGTATGAATAAATTAAATACTTCCGAACTACCTGCAATCCAATACACCATTTGGTCGGCCGATCTGCATGGTCACCGCTTTCATGTGAAGTTGCGTATTGAGAACCCATTGCCAAATGGACAGATTCTGCAAATGCCTGCATGGATTCCAGGAAGCTATTTAATACGCGACTTCAGCAAACAAATTGAAACGATTGAAGCGTTTGCAATTAATAATCCAAATGAAGCACTAACGCTGGAGCGCATTGATAACGATCAGTGGCGCTTGCCCAAGGTAGCTGGTGCAGTAGAAATCCTCACAACGGTATATGCATTTGATTCTTCTGTGCGCGCCGCCTATCTCGATACTGAACGTGCGTTTATTAATCCAAGCAGCTTATGTTTGGCAGTTAAAGGTCAAGAGTCTTTGGCCTGCGCTTTAGTGTTGATTCCGCCTAAAGATACTTGCGCAAACTCTTGGACAGTTCAGACAGGCTTACAAGCTGCCAAAGTGGATAGTCAAGGCTACGGCTTTTATCTCGCCAAAAACTATGATGACCTACTTGATCACCCAATTGCCATGGGTGAGTTTCAGATTGCCCACTGGAAATCCAATGGTGTGTCACACAGTATGGCGATACAAGGCTGCATTCATGAAATTGATTTAGAGCGCTTAGCAACAGATCTACAGGCTATCTGCATATCCACCATTAACCTCTTTGAACCCAAGACTAAAAACGCACCCTTCCAGAATTATTTATTTTTAGTCAATGCGGTTCTTTCTGGCTATGGAGGGCTTGAGCATCGTAATAGCACTGCCCTGCTATGCCGTCGTGATCAGATTCCCCAAGTCAATACTCCTTTGGACGAAGCATCCTATCGGGAGTTTTTAGGACTCTGTAGTCATGAATACTTCCACGCTTGGTTGGTCAAGCGCATTCAACCAAAGGCATTTCAGCCTTATCAACTCGATCGCAGAAACCACACTCGCTTACTCTGGTTATTTGAAGGCTTTACGAGTTACTACGATGATCTGCAATTATTCCGTAGCAAACGCATCGACCTCAAAACCTACCTCAAGCTAGTTGCGAATAATTGGAATGGTATTTTGCGTGGGCCAGGTAGATTGAAGCAAAGCCTGGCGGATAGTTCTTTTGATGCCTGGACTAAGTACTACCAAGCCGATGAGAACACTCCGAATGTAGTTGTCAGCTATTACGGGAAAGGCGCCTTGCTCGCTTTAGGCTTAGATCTCCAGATTCGTGCATTCACAAGCAACCGTCAATCCCTAGATGATTTGATGCGGCTCATTTGGCAAACACATGGGGTCACTCTCGATGGCATTGCAGAAGATGGTTTGGATGAATTGATATTCAAACTACTTGGCACAGGATTCTCCAAAACTTGGGTTCAATTTAAGTCTCGTTACATTTTTGGTACTGAAGACATTCCAATTCAAAAATGGATTGATTCCAAACTCATTACGGCTAAGCCAAAAAAACATTCCAAACTAGAGCAAATAAAACTCCAATTCGGAATGCGCCATAGTGATAGCAATGGCTGGCTAAAAGTAACGCATGTGCTGGATGGTGGAGCTGCACAATTAGCAGGCCTAGCTTCTGGAGATCTATTGGCTAGCATCAATGGTGAGCGTATTACTCCCGCTCGCTGGGATAAGGTGCTATCGAGCTTAATCTTGGGACAAGTGATTCAGATTTGTTTTTATCGAGATGATTTAGAGCACGAGTGCATGACTGTTCTTGAGGATGATCAAATTCCAGCTCAGTACATCCTCACGCCAGCTGAGTAATGCATTCATTTTCTGCGGCTGATATTCCGGAAGATTGGCGCGCCCTGCTTGGGGATTATTTTGAATCCCCTGAGTGGCAACAACTACAGACCAATCTCAGGGCCGAACTGAATAAAGATGCAGAGAGAATTCTCCCGGAGCCACATAATTTCTTCAAAGCGCTGACACTAACCCCAGTTACTCAGGTCAAGGTCGTCATCTTGGGGCAGGATCCATACCACTCTGCTGGACTGGCTCAAGGCTTGGCTTTTTCTATCCCGAGTGATATTCCGACCAATTCTCGGCAATTTCCCAGCTCCTTACGCAATATCAGTAAAGCACTAGCACTGGAGGGGTTTGGCGCCCTTCCTAACGGTGATCTTCATACCTGGGCTGAACAAGGCGTCCTACTTATCAATACCGCCCTGAGCGTCAAATTAGGCGAGGCAGGCAGTCATGCCAATTTGGGCTGGAAATCCCTGGTTGATAGACTGATAAGTGCCTTGGCGCAGCAAAAACCTTATTTAGTGTGGATGTTATGGGGTGGCCATGCCCAATCCAAGTTACCTCTGATTGAGGCAGCTCCGAACCAATTGATTCTACAATCCTCCCACCCCTCTGGGCTTGGGGTCTACAAAACAGACCGGCCCTTTCTGGAGCAAGGTGGGATGGCAAGTTGCGGGCACTTTACGAAAGCTAATGAGTGGCTAACAGCACACCAGCAATCGCCGATTCAGTGGGTTGGTGACCACACCAGCTCTACGGATAAAGCCTTATTTTCGCTAAGCAGTTAACTGGGGATATTAAAATTCGCGACTGAACATGGTTAAAAATGTCCTTAAACAGCCTACACTCCATCACCAACTACAACGCAACTTCAACAGAGATGATTGAGGAGTGTCGACGTCAATCTGCCCTAGCGTCATCCTTAGATCGCGCAGACATCGATTTAATGAATTTTCTAGACCAAATCCTTCTAGAGGCTGAATAAGGATGTCTTAGCCTGAATCATCGAGATGACCTTAGTCAGTCATGCTTTAATGCCTCTAAGAAACCTGTTACTCGCTCTACCGCTTCGTCATAACTAGGGCTATAGCTCAAAACATCAATTTCATTAAATTGAGGTCTTAGCACATGAGCTCTACTTTGGATTTGTTTGATAAATTGATCAGAATGTCTCAACAAAAACTGTTTAGCGACTTGCAATTCTTGGGGCTCTCGCTCAATCACTAAAGATAGATCAAATAAATCACGAGCAGCCGCCCTATCTCCTCTGTGCCAGAGTTTTTTGGCCACAATTTCTACAGCAGTCTCAACACGAATGGTGTCTCCAAAAATATTCCACATTTCAAATCCAGGCTTAGTGAGATTAGGGGATGCCACGAAATCAATTTCCCCCTCTGGACGAATTAACTTGACATAGGAGTTTTGGTCTTCGACATATTGTGAAGAAATATCAGCAGCAACATCACTCAGTCTTGGAGTGACAAAACCCAGATACTGGGGATCGGGAACAAATATATCAATATCCTTGCTGAGCCGATGCTGATAGCGCAACATCAGAACAGTTCCTCCCCCGAATGTCCAAAAGGGGTCAGCCATTCCATGCTTTTTAATTTCGGCAATGATTCGAAGTGCATAGGGAAATAACTCTTTCCAAACACCATCAGGCAGATCACGTCCGTGAATTGATTTACTCATTTAGCATTACCGCCAAGCCACTCTTGGCGAGTGCATTTCATGAGCCCAACGATCAATATTTTTCCATATGCTCTTTGGGGAGATATTACTTGCTTTCGCTGCCTCCTCAACTGCCAAAACAATTAGGGGTAATGGGGCCTCATCAAGCAAGGAAGCTATGTAGGGAAAGATGGGTTCAGGAATTTTTCCTGACACCAATGACTTTGCTAACTGTGGGGCAGTTAATTTATTTTTGTAACTCACGCTTGCAGTTTGGCCAGCTGCCTCTAGGGCATATTGCTTTTTATGCCGCCCTTGCATTGAAACGTCGATCCCAAGCAACCCGAGTAGAGCTAATAATTTAGCAGCCCCTAAATCTTTTAGGGTGCCATTTTCTAAATGAAGAATGGTTGATCTGGACAAATTGGATAGCTTGGCTAAGCGATCTTGAGTCAAACCAAGAGCAACTCTGCGATTTGCTACCTGCAGTCCAATTTCACGTAAATTCATAGCATGTATTGTGCCACAAACTCATAAAAAATGTGTAATATATTACACATTAAATAGGGGTAAATTTTGATGCGCTAAAGCCAATAACAGCATGTTTCTTCTTATTTATCTGTGCTCGCGTATAAAACCCCCGCCAGACAAGAGGCCGCTATGGCACTTAGCCACTCCAGCATCTGTCCAGACTGAAAGAAGCCTGTAAATTGCCCTACATAGGAGCTTGCTAAGGCAGATATGAAGCCTATTAAGGCAGCCATGAGGAATCTCTTGATTTTGGGCTTAGCTTTACGTTGCCCAGGGTAAAAAACCAAGGCAAATAGGCCCGTTAAGCCACCGATCACCAGAAAAGCTAAAAACCCCATTGCTACCCCCATTGTTGCTGACATCAAATCTATAATCACCATTATGAAGTTGTTGACACTCGGCATCAATCATCACACAGCGCCGGTCGCCATTCGGGAAAAGGTCGCCTTTGACCCTGAATTTCTTCAAGAAGCGTTGCACGATCTTCGCCAACATCTCGTTGGCGCGAATCAGGCCGGGCTACCAGAAGCCACCATCTTATCCACATGCAATCGCACCGAAGTCTATTGCGCCGCTAATGATGCAGATGCAGCCAGTCTTTTGCATGAAGCCACTTTTGATTGGTTGGCAAAAACTCAACAACTCGCTCCAAGTAGTTTGGAGCCGCACATTTATTCACTACCGCAATCGGATGCGGTACGTCACGCCTTTAGAGTTGCCTGTGGATTAGATTCCATGGTGATTGGTGAAACCCAAATCTTGGGTCAGATGAAAGATGCTGTACGTACTGCAAATGATGCAGGCGTACTTGGCACTTATCTCAATCAACTCTTTCAGAAAACCTTTGCCGTCGCAAAAGAAGTTCGTGGCTCTACAGAAATTGGTGCTCACTCAATCTCGATGGCAGCTGCCTCAGTTCGATTGGCTGAACGCATTTTTGAAAGTATTGCTGATCAACGTGTTTTGTTCATTGGCGCTGGTGACATGATCACTTTATGTGCAACCCATTTTGTGGCACGTAAACCTAAAGGGGTTGCAATCGCCAATCGCACCATAGAGCGCGGCCAAGAATTAGCAGACTCGATTTCGATTCAAGATGTTGAAGCAGAATCATTCAAGCTTTCCGAGCTTCCATCACGATTACATGAATTCGACATCATTGTTTCAAGCACTGCCTCATCACTTCCTATCATCGGCTTAGGAATGGTGGAGAGCGCTCTGAAGCAACGTCGCCATAAACCAATGGTAATGATTGACTTAGCAGTACCCCGTGACTTTGAACCTGAGATTGCTCGTTTAAATGACATTTATCTTTATACGGTTGATGATTTAGGTGTGATGATTCAAACAGGCGCCTCCCTCCGTCAAGCTGCAGTAAGTCAAGCAGAGGCAATCATTGAAGATCGTGTTGGAAACTTTATGCACTGGATGCAGGGTCGCAAGACTGTGCCATTAATTCAGGATATTCAGCAGCAAGGCGAACACCTCAGACAACTTGAACTCGATCGCGCGATGAAACGATTAATGCGTGGTGAGGATCCCCAAGAAGTTCTCAATGCGATGGCTCAAGGCTTAACCAATAAGTTCTTGCATGGCTCATTGCATGCTTTACAACACTCCAATGGTGCTGAGCGTGACGCCCTGATTAAGTTGCTTCCAAAATTATTCGCCTCGCACTCCAAGCCAGAAGACCATTAGATGAAGCCCAGCATGCGGGCTAAGCTAGACCACCTAGACACGCGCTTAGCCGAACTCAAT
>NZ_NCFJ01000206.1:0-4168 GCF_002281105.1 Polynucleobacter sp. 35-46-11 | reverse complement strand
GCCTGAATGATGACATACCAAATACCCCGTTCAAAGACGGACTTGGGACCTACTGAGCTCATACAAAAGACCTCGTATATATAAGATTACAGTCTACCCTGATCGGTAAACAGTATCTATCTAAAATTTCTTATCATTTCAAAGTAAATTACAAAACTAAGACCCTAATAAAGACGTCCAATTAAATTCAGAGTAAGCTTAAACACTTATAGAAATCTTTATTAGAAGGATTGCATGAAGGCTCTGATCTTATTTGGCCATGGTGCTCGAGATATTCGCTGGCGCGAACCCTTTGATCGCCTGAAAGAAAAGTGGGTGGCACAGCATCCAAATGTGTTGGTTGAGCTTGCCTTTCTAGAAATGATGGATCCAAGCCTCGAAGCTGCAATCAGCTCCTTAGCAATGAAAGGAGTTCAAGAAATTAAGATACTTCCAGTCTTCTTTGGCCAAGGTGGCCATTTACGACATGACTTCCCCGCACTTCTCGCCAATTGTCGTGAAAAATTTCCTGCAATTACCTTAAGCACAAAGCCGGCTGTTGGTGAAGACGAGGCTGTCCTGCAAGCCATCATCGATTACGCCGCAAGATCCGTTTAATGTAGAGGAAGGTGCTTCTAGATTCTCCCTTAGAGCCTCGCCAATCATGATGAGCGCAGGTGAGCTAATGTTGAACCAATCAATCGCGTGTCCATCAGCCAGTTCCCCAAGAGTGCTTGACAAATGTCGTTCACTTTTAGTGCTGACAGACTCTAAAATATGAACAGGGGTTCCTCTATGGTGATGCGTCCCAGCCTCAATCAATTGTTTGGCAATTTTTACCGCATCCTTTCGCCCCATGTAATACACCAAAGTATCTGCCTTCGGCTGTGCCATAGGAACATACTCCGATATTGATGGGCTTTCAGAATTTAAGTCATTGCTTTGCGCCAAAGTGACAAATGCCACACTTCTACTCACCCCGCGCAAAGTAAGTGACTGCTGAATAGAAGCAGCACCAGCTAAAGCAGCGGTAATACCAGGAACAACCTCTACATCAATATTGCTATCTTTTAAGGCCTGGATTTCTTCATCAGCGCGCCCAAAAATCATTGGGTCACCACCTTTTAATCGAACAACGGTTTTATATTGATGTGCAGCGTCAATGAGACGTTTGTTAATAAAGTGCTGTGCCGAAGACAACTTTCCGCAACGCTTACCCACCGGCACCTGAATAGCTTGAGAGCAAAGATACAGCATTTCAGGGTCAACCAAAGCATCATGAAACACGATATCAGCCTGAGCTAATAACCTTGCACCGCGCAAAGTAATGAGATCCACTGCGCCAGGACCTGCGCCAACCAAGAAAACCTTACCCAGCTCAAGAAGATTTTGTGTGGACATGGTTCTTGATAACTTAGGCGATAGTAGCGCGTTGCTCGCGCCAACTATTTTGAGTGGTGACGCTATAAAGATTAAATTGTTTAAGAGCAATATCTAGATTCTGATCTGGGCGCAATTCAAAGCTATCAAATCCCACTCTGGCACCTTGCAGGAGTTGATCGATTAAAACATCGCCAAGCGCTCTAATCTCACCCTGCCAATCAAAACGCTCCCTTAATAAGGCCGCAGTACTAAAGCTTCTACCATCCCTAAAAAACGGAAAGTACGCCCCGACTACCGGCCAGATTAATTTGCCGCTCTCAATAATTTCTGAGTACTTCAGAATGTCGTCATCCGCCGCAAACCACACCCCGATTTTCCCATCCTGAGCACGATCCAAGATATCGGGATTCTTATGATGACTAAGCCACCAATGAAATGGCACCAGCACTTTATGAAAACCGTGAGCTAAATCCGGGATACCGCCTTCATCATGCTCCCTGTTCCACACATACCACTCATTAATCATCAATAATGGCTTGCCGTCTTTGGGATAATAAATAATTTGATGGTTCATATTCTCATTAAGCCAAGCTAGCTATTAGCCGCGCCCTTAGCGTGTTTACTGCTATGTCTATAGGCAGCATCCTTAAATGGGATGACGCCCAACCTACGATAGGTCTCAATAAATGGCTCATCAGCCGAACGTTGCTCCACGTAGGTATTGATTATGCTAGTCATAACATCCGGAATTTCATTGGCATAAAAGGATGGTCCGATGACTTTTCCAACAGATGCATTCTTTCCCTGATCGCCACCTAAGGTAATTTGGTACCACTCTTCCCCGTCTTTATCAACACCGAGTACACCAATATTGCCGACGTGATGATGGCCACAAGAATTAATGCAACCAGAAATATTTAATGAGATATCACCAAGGTCATGGAGATAATCAAGATCATCAAAACGCTCTTGAATTGCCTTGGCAATTGGTAGAGACTTAGCATTAGCCAATGAACAAAAATCCCCGCCAGGACAGGCGATGATATCGGTTAATAGCCCTATATTAGACAGCACAAGATGGTTTTTTTTTGCCGCTCTCCAGAGACTAAGAAGCTCAGTCTGCTCAACATCAGCCAAGACTAAGTTTTGTTCATGAGTAACTCGTAGTTCACCAAAACTATATTGATCCGCCAAATCCGCGATAGCATTCATTTGATCACTAGTTACATCTCCAGGCGCAGCGGTGCCGTGAGGTTTGAGCGACAAAATTACTGAAGCATATCCAGGAACTTGATGAGACTTAACATTGCGCTCTAGCCAACGACTAAAAGCAATTTTTTCATTAAGTTCTAGCTGTGCTTGGAAATAAGAGAGCACTTGCTGCTGGTTAAGCGCAACTAGAGATTGATAGCCAGGCCTAGTGAAGTGTTTGGCTACCCTATCCCATTCAGCTTGAGTGAAATTATCCTTACTCTGCCTAGTGTCGTTATGTAGTTGAGCCCACTCACCCTCCACTTGACGTGCGAATTCTTCTGGGCCCAATGCCTTGACTAAGATCTTAATGCGGGCCTTATAGAGATTTTCTCTTCTACCAAAACGGTTATATACCCGCAGCAATGCAGTCAGATAACTTGGGAGAACTTGCCAAGGCAAATTCTTTTTAATTAACGAGCCCAAAATTGGAGTGCGCCCCATACCCCCACCCGCGTAGATATTCGCAGTCAGTTCTCCATGATTGATATCTGGATTTTTTTGGAGCTCAATACCCACATCATGGCAAAGCAACACTGTACGATCTTCTTTAGCACCATTAATCGCAAACTTAAATTTTCGCGGTAGATGAGCAAACTCTGGATGCAAGGTGGACCATTGACGAAGCAATTCACAAATTGGCCTAGGGTCAATACATTCATCAGCTGCAACACCTGCAAAAGCATCGCTTGTAATGTTTCGGATGCAGTTACCTGAAGTTTGAATTGCATGCATCTCTACTTTGGCTAGTTCAGCCAATATATCGGGGGTCTGCTCCAACTCCACCCAATTGAATTGAATATTTTGACGGGTCGTAAAGTGACCATAACCACGGTCATACTTTTCCGCAATAACAGCTAGGGTGCGTAACTGTTTCGAACTGAATAAGCCGTATGGAATAGCAACGCGTAACATGTAAGCATGTCGCTGGTGATACAAGCCATTTTGCAAACGGAGTGGTCGAAACTCTTCTTCAGGGAGGGTGCCATTTAGGCGACGCTCGACCTGATCTCTGAATTGGGCAACCCTCTGGTCTACAAGGGTTTGGTCAATGTGGTCGTATTTATACATAGCAAATGTATTGTCTATGCATAGCTTTATTTCTACAAATAATTAAATTTTGTATCTATATATCTAAATTGATATATAAAAATATTTGACTGCACCACTAGCCAGATAAAGCATTAAAGATTCAGTTTTCGGAAATTCTTCTATCAGCCCAATTATCCCAATGCGCACTATCAGTAGCTGATAGCTTTTTCAAATTCCTCGTCTACCTGATCACGATCCTGAGTCAATACATGCTGAGCTATAAGGAATACTCCCGAAATAAAGCTGAGGCAAACTAATAGGCTAAATGCATGGTACTGGTTAAGGTCATTTTGGTTCAATGCCTCCAAATAACGACTGCTATTGAGCGCCAAATGGCTTGATAGGCCTAAAAGCGCGATACCCAAAGATATTTGAGCCAAAGTCAAAAATAAAGACTTTTCTCCTACAGTTTTTGCCGACATCATTTTCCCCTCAATTGAATAAGAGAGGATCTTATGTATAT
>NZ_NCFJ01000205.1:0-4180 GCF_002281105.1 Polynucleobacter sp. 35-46-11 | reverse complement strand
TGGGTTTATGACGAAGCTGCTGGCCTACCGGAAGAGTGTATTGCACCGGGCACGCTTTGGAAAGACGTGCCTATGAACTGGACTTGTCCTGAATGTGGTGCACGCAAAGAAGATTTTGAAATGATGGCGATCTAATCGATCGAATTACTTAAATACTATTTAGACTAATTAGCAAAATCAGGAAAAGTATCTTGGGACAAAACGACATCTTATTTGAGCGTGCACAAAAAACAATTCCTGGGGGTGTGAACTCCCCAGTGCGTGCTTTTCGTCAGGTGGGCGGTACCCCACGTTTTGTTGTTAAAGCTAAAGGCCCTTATTTCTGGGATGCCGAAGGTACGCGCTATATTGATTTGATTATGTCTTGGGGCCCCATGATTGCGGGCCATGCAAATCCAGAAGTAGTTGAAGCGGTCAAGCTGGCCGCAGAAACCAGCTTTAGCTACGGCGCTCCTACCGAAGGTGAGATTGAGTTAGCAGAACGTATCTGCCAGTTAGTTCCTAGCATCGAGCAAGTTCGTATGGTGTCGAGCGGTACCGAGGCGACGATGAGTGCTTTGCGTCTTGCACGTGGCTATACAGGGCGCGATCTCATTATTAAATTTGAGGGTTGCTATCACGGTCATGCTGATAGCCTTCTTGTTAAAGCAGGTTCTGGCCTCTTAACCTTTGCGGATTCGACTCAAAATGCACCATCATCTGGTGGTGTGCCGCACGATCTAGTGAAGCATACTTTGGTATTGCCATATAACGATGTGGCAGCGCTCAAGGAAGTATTTGAGAAGCAGGGCGATCAGGTTGCCGCGGTAATTATTGAACCTTTTGCTGGCAATATGAATCTCATTAAACCCTCAAAAGAATTTTTATCGAGATTGCGTCATTTGACTAGCCAGCATGGCAGTGTATTAATTTACGACGAAGTTATGACCGGCTTTAGAGTTGCATTGGGTGGTGCTCAATCGCTACAAGGCATTACGCCTGACCTGACTTGTCTTGGTAAGGTCATGGGCGGCGGGATGCCGATGGCTGCCTTTGGCGGTAAAAAAGAAATCATGTCTAAGCTAGCTCCGCTGGGTAACGTTTATCAGGCAGGTACCTTGTCAGGTAACCCAGTAGCCGTAGCCGCAGGCTTAAAGACTTTGGAGATTATTTCTAGAGAAGGTTTCTACGAGTGCTTGACTGGCCAAACTGAAAAGCTCATGGCTGGTTTAAAACTTGCTGCTGATGAAGCTGGTGTGCCTTTTGCTGTTGATAGCGTTGGCGGTATGTTCGGCTTTTACTTTGCCAATGAAGTTCCAACATCTTTTGAGGCGGTGACTAAAACTGATATCGAAGCATTTAAGAAATTCTTCCACTTGATGCTAGATCAAGGCGTGTACTTAGCACCATCTGCATATGAAGCTGGATTTACCTCTATTACTCATGACAATGCGGTGTTAGAAGATATCATCGCTGCAGCAAAAACCGCCTTTAAGAAGCTCTAAGAAATTTCTTAGCAAAGGGCTGCTAGCAGGCATTACATCCTGAGTGGATGGTCATAACCAGCCACCTGGATGATTTCTAGCTTCTTGCTCGGCATACCTGATTCTGGAATTTCCATGGCAGTTAGCTTGCCACCCCAAACGCAGCCTGTATCGAGTCCAATGACATTCTCGTGTTGGAGTAGCCCTAGGGTTGACCAGTGCCCAAAGTAAATTAGGGAATCTTGCGTTTTTCTCTTGGGGGTTTTGAACCAAGGTATGTAGCCCTTCGGACCATCTTCAAAACCTTCCTTGCTTTCAAACTCCATGGTGCCTGTGGGAGTGCAAAAACGAATGCGGGTCAGTGCATTGGTAATGACGCGTAAACGCTGATATCCCTTCAGGGAGTTGCTCCACTTGTTTGGAGTATTACCATACATATTCGCTAAAAAATCTTTATAGGATTTTTTGCGAAGCGCTTTTTCTACTTCTTGCGCGCATTCAATTGTTTGCTGAAGATCCCATTGGGGCATAACCCCCGCATGGACGGTTAATACTTTGCCATTGCTTAATGCCATCGGTCGATGGCGTAGCCAATGAATTAATTCAGTTCTATCGGGGGCATCTAGAATGGGTTGTACGGTATCCAGCCCTTTAGTTTTTCGGATCCCGGCATCTACTGCGAGTAAGTGCAAATCATGATTTCCGAGAATGCACTCGATGCGTTTCTCTTCCTGCAATTGCTTTAGATAACGTAAGGTGCCTAAAGAGTCGGGGCCGCGATTGACGAGATCTCCCAAGAAAATCATCTTAGACTGTTTGGGAAGTTTTTTAACGAGCGCTTTCAAAGATGGCGCGCACCCTTGAATATCACCTACGGCATAGATTTTGCTCATGCCCTATCTTAAATCGGAAAGCGTCAGAGTTTTCAATAAGTTAATCGGCTACAGATTCTGGGCTGACCTTTTTAACCACGCTATAGCGCACTAAGGTCTTTTTGCGTGCCTCATCATGATTAACAACCGGTAGGGGATAGTCACGCCCCAGCAGAATGCCGGCTGCTTCTAGTTCAATGTGGCCAGCTTCCCAGGGTGCGTGAATGGATTTCTTGGAGAGCTTTTCTAGTTGAGGCAAGTAGCGACGGATAAATTTTCCCTCAGGATCAAACTTCTGTGATTGGGTAATGGGGTTGAAGATACGGAAGTAGGGCTGCGCATCGCATCCTGAAGAGGAGGCCCATTGCCATCCACCATTGTTGGAAGATAGTTCGAAGTCATTGAGGTGTTTGGCGAAATACATTTCGCCCCAGCGCCAATCAATTCCCAAATCTTTAGTAAGAAAGCTGGCAACTACCATGCGTAGGCGGTTATGCATGTATCCACTTTGGTTGAGTTGGCACATAGCGGCATCCACTAATGGGTAACCTGTTTTGCCATCACACCAAGCTTTAAATAATTTCTTAGCAGTGGCACCACTTTCCCATTCGATATTATCGTAGTCTGGTTTGAAGGCTGCGCCCTCAGCAAGGCGCGGGTGATTAGCCAGAATCATGAAATAAAAATCACGCCAGATCAGTTCGCTTAACCAGATCGTTGCCCCCATGCTGCCAGCAAGCATGCGGCGATGGGCTTCGCGTACTAAGCCTCGAATTGAGAGCATGCCAAAGCGAAGGTGTGTGGATAGATAGCTTACGCCTTTGATTGCTGGAAAGTCTCGACCGATTTGATATTGATCGATGCGATGGAGGAAGTCCTCCAAGAAACTCTGACCACCTTCTGACCCTGGTGGGAGATAAGTTTCGATCCCGGTCGGACTAAAGCCCATGGATTCTAGAGAAGGAAAGGGAGTCTGCAATGATTTAGGGATGGCGCTTAACTGATCCTTTGTAGGATCACAATCATAGGCGGCAATATCTTTTTCTTGTAAGGTCTTTAGCCAGTTATTTTTATAGGGCGTAAAGATTGAGAAGACAGTATTGGAGTTGGTGAGAATTTCTTTCTTCTCAAAGATGACTTGATCTTTAAAGGTTTCAAATTCAATACCAATTTTTTCTAGTGATCTTGCTACAGAGGCATCGCGGGCAATTGCTGATGGTTCGTAGTCATGATTGGTGTAAACGGTATTGATACCCAAAGTCTCTGCAATCCTCGAAATACATATGGTGGGCTTGCCAAATTGAACAATCAGTCCGCCACCTTGTTTGCGTAATTGCTCATCGATTTGCTTGAGACCTTGCCATATAAAGTCAACGCGGCGATCATGTTTGAGGCCGTTTGTATCAAGATCTTCAGCCTTGAGCGGATCAAGAATAGCGGTATCAAAGATGAACGCTAGCCAAACTTGGGCATTATTTTTTAGGGCATGATGAAGTGCGGCATTGTCATACAGGCGTAAGTCACGGCGGAGCCAAACGAGAGCTTTTTTCATAGCCCCTATATTAGGGCTAATTAGGCCGACTCGCTTGGCTTGCGAGTAATATTCTGCTTATTAATAGATTGCTAATTTATGGATACTTTATTTTTTATTTTCTCTAAGATTGTGCAGTTTTGCATTGAGCCTCTCAACTGGGTTATCGTTTTTGTGGCCCTCAGTTTGTTATTTTTGAGTCTTAAAAAACCCTAGATCAAAAAGACCCTTTACTGCCTTGTTTGGCGGCATCTTAGCTGGCTTTGGAGCGCGTATTGCAGCTGGCTGCACCAGTGGTCTTGGTTTATCAGGCG
>NZ_NCFJ01000016.1:0-23795 GCF_002281105.1 Polynucleobacter sp. 35-46-11 | reverse complement strand
CTTAGTAAAATCAACCTACATCATACAAAATCCACCATGACCACTACACAAGACCTCTCATTCCTCTCCCTAGTCCTTAATGCCAGCCTATTAGTCCAGTTAGTAATGTTGTTATTACTCAGTATGTCTGTAGCCTCTTGGACCATCATTTTTAAGAAAACTGCCATTTTGCGGGGCGTAAGACAAGATACCGAGCGTTTTGAGCGGGACTTTTGGTCTGGTGGCGACCTGAATACCCTTTTAGCGGCAGCGCAGCGCAATACCCGTAGCGATGCCGTTTTAGAGCATATCTTTGAGGCAGGCATGCAGGAATTCATGAAAGTTCGTGAAATCGACGCCGCCCGCCGTGCCATGAAAGCAACCTACCAGCGTGAAATGGACATGCTAGAAGCCAATCTACCCTTCTTAGCCTCCGTAGGTTCAGTCTCCCCTTATATCGGCCTCTTTGGCACCGTTTGGGGCATCATGCACTCCTTTCGCGGCTTAGCTAACGTCCAGAACGCCACCTTATCGGCAGTAGCTCCAGGTATTGCAGAGGCGCTGATCGCTACTGCTATCGGCTTGTTTGCAGCTATTCCTGCGGTGGTTGCCTATAACCGCGCAGCAACGGATGTGGATCGCCTGGCGATTCGTTTTGAAACCTTCATTGAAGAATTCACCAACATCTTGCAACGTCAAGCTTCAGGCAAATAAGCATGGCTGGCTCACTCAGAAAATCCTCTAAGCGTCGGGCAATGGCCGACATCAATGTGGTGCCCTACATCGATGTGATGTTGGTATTGCTGGTCATCTTTATGGTGACTGCGCCGATGGTCAATCCTGGCGTTGTAAATCTGCCAACAGTTGGCGGAGCAAAAGTGCAATCATTACCGCCCGTCTTTTTGACAATTGATGCCAATGAGAATGTCATCGTGCGCAAAGATGGTGATCCGGTTCAAACTTTAAATAAATTTGAACTTGGTGCATTTGCAAGATCACAAGCAGAAAAATCTGCTGAGCAGCCTGTTGTTCTTGCTGCAGACAAATCCATTAAGTATGAAGTCGTAATGGAGGTGATGTCCAAGCTTAAAGAGAATGGTGTGAAACGTGTCGGTCTTGCCGTGAAGAGCCAATAAGCCTCTTTGTATTGCATACATGAATAGCGCACAAACTTTTCACTCAAGCTTCTCACGAGGCCACCCTACTAAAAACGAAAGTACTAAACGTGCTTTCAGTTTTTCACTGGCTGCGCACTTAGGTTTACTTGCATTCTTAGTCATAGGCATTAGCTGGAATAACTCAACCCCTTCAGGAGTTGAAGTTGAGCTATGGGATGCAAGCCAACAAGTCGAAACGCCTGTCGTCCCTGAAATCAAAACCGAAATGAAGGAAGAGGCGGCAGACATCGCCATTAAGAAAAAGAAGGTTGAAAAAGAGCCTCCTAAAAAAGAAGTGGTGAAAGAGACGCCGAAGCCAGTTACTCCAACTAAGCCAACTCCACCCAAGGAGAAGGAAAAAGAGAAGCCTAAAAAACCTGAAACACCGAAAGCTGCTACACCTCCAGAAACAAAGGCCAATGCCGCCGCTGAAAAAGTGCGCGCAGATCAGCTAGCACGCTTGCGGGCAGCAGCTGGTGCCGAAGGTGGCAGCGGTGGTACCAGCGGTAGCGGTGTAGGCGGTGGCGGTAATGCACCTCCTGGCTGGACGGATAAAGTAGTGAAGAAAGTAAAACCACTCATCGTGTTTAACCCAGAATCCATTAGCGGCAACCCTGCGGCAGTTGTTAAAGTGAATCTGGCACCCGATGGCGCAATCTTAAGTACGGATCTCGTAACATCCAGCGGCAATACTGGCTGGGATCGCGCAGTTCTCCTCGCACTGACTCGCGCAGAAAGTCTGCCGAAAGACGACAATGGCAAAATTCCTCAAAGAGAAGTTAAGCTGACCTTTAAACCCAAGGACTAAAGCATGTTGCAAGTAGCCAAATTGATTCAGCGTATTGCCTTTAAACAAGGTTTTTCATTGGTGGCATCAGCATTCATGATGGTCTTATCAATGACTGGCCTGAGCTCTTCAGCTCTAGCGCAAATGAACATTGAAATTACTGGCGTAGGACAGTCTCTCTACCCCATCGCTGTAATGCGCTTTAAGGATGAGAGTAAGTTACCGGTTGGCATTACTGAAATCATTCGCCAAGACTTAGCGCGTAGTGGTTATTTTAAAAATACCGAGAACGGCAATGCCAGCGAAAGTGATGAAGGCACACCAAACTACAAATCTTGGGCAGCTCGCGGTGCAGATGCTTTAGCTGTGGGCTCCGTGGTGCAGACTGGTACGGGTCAGTTTGAGATTCGCTATAAGCTTTTTGATATTCGTAAATCTGAAAGTCTTGGCGGCTTGAATATTAATTCCAGCGCGGACAATTTGCGCGCTGCCGCTCACAAGATTGCTGATGACATCATCTTCAAATTATTGGGTGAGCGTGGCATCTTCTCGACACGTCTCTCCTACGTCATTAAAGAAGGTAAACGCTATCGTTTAGTCATCTCCGATGCAGATGGTCAAAATATTCGTAATGCCATGAACAGCGGCGAGCCCATCATCTCGCCATCATGGTCGCCTGATGGTAAAAAAGTAGCTTACGTTTCTTTTGAAGATCGCAAACCAGTGATTTATGTTCACGAGCTCGCTACTGGTCGTCGCACTTCCCTATCAAACCAAAAGGGAAATAACAGCGCACCAGCTTGGTCTCCTGATGGCAAGAGACTGGCCGTATCCCTTTCTAAGGACGGCAACACTCAGATCTACGGCATCAATGCGGACGGCAGTGGCCTACACCGCCTAACTCGCGGTCGCACGATTGATACGGAGCCACAATATTCTGCCGACGGTCGCTACATCTACTTCACGAGCGATCGCGGTGGCAATCCCCAGATTTATCGCATGAGCGCTGAGGGCGAACAAGTTGAAGGCGCCAAGCGCATTACTTACAAGCAGGGTTTTGTGACCTCGCCGCGCATTTCACCAGACGGCAAGTATCTAGCTTATATCGCCAACATTGGTGGTGCTTTCCGCCTTTATATCCTCAATCTAGCAACAGGCGATTCCCAAGCGCTCACTGATGGAACTAGCGATGAGTCCCCATCCTTTGCAGCAAACGGTCGTTATGTACTCTATTCCACCAAAGTCGGCGGCAAACGAGTTTTGGCTGCTGTGTCAGTGGATGGCAATTCCAAACAAGTATTGAGCATCCCAGGATCCGATGTCCGTCAGCCATCCTGGGGTCCATTTATGGATTAAAGCTGATAAATGTATTAGGACTGACCCACTAAACGTGGGTCATAAGAAAATTTTTCAATTTTTTTAGCTTTAATCAGTTTTATATCTGGATGCAAGGGATTGATTAACACATTGCTTGCTTGTGGAATAACAACTGAAGGCACCAACAACAAAGCGCTTGCATTCGATTGCAGCCATTTCTGACCCTTCTCAATGCTGGTAGTTCCCGCTGGCAATGCATCCCAACCAACGCCAGCCGTTTTCATATTCAGCTTCTTAGCTAAATTCCATACTCTTGTTGGGATATCAATTCGTACCAGATAGCGAGTTAAGGGAAGACCTTGCGCATTGATATGCACCAGAGTTTCTAGACAAGCCAGCGCGATGGACTCCGAGGTATATAAAACGGGGGTCCCTTTTTTATTCCATCTTCCACCGGATTTTTTTGCACCCTCTCCACTAAGGTCATCTGCCTTAAACATGGGGGCATCAAGCGCAATTCTCCAAACCGCCTGAATACTCATGCGTATGCTCCAGTTTGAATTTTGGCAAGGAGATCGGAAATCATTTCTTGACCAGAAACTGTATCTAAATAGGCTGATGGCTTCTCGCCACCTAATGCCGGAGAGGGCTTTTCAAGCCAACTTGCTACCCACTTGGCAGCGTCAAAACCATCTGGGTTTCCTGACTCCGCAACCATGGACTCCACCTGCCCAACAAGCTTAGCCATGCCTATCAAACGCTCACCCTGCTCAATCGGCAGCATTTGGTTTGCGACGGATTTTTTATCGATGGTCGACCTCGGCAAATTCAAGAACTTAAATAAGGTTTCTTTTGTAATTCCCATGGAGTCAGAAATAACATTGATGTATTTAGCGGGAACCCCATCTCGAATTAACTTGATGCGCTCGATAGGTTCAACCCGATAAATAGTGGCAAAAGATAAGTCCAACTGAGTAAACCCCAATTGGGATTTATGAAGTGCTCTCGTCACAGCTTTTTTTGGGATTACGCTGGGCATATTAAATTCCTCATTTGAGGAAATATTTTAACTCATTTGAGTAAAAATGAAAGTATCTATAGCTGGTTTAGGCTACTACCCAACGCAATTTCCATTCAAATTCAGCAATCTTAAGGGCATAATATTGGCTATTAGCTTATTTAGTTACTCAGTTTGTAGGAAAAAGGACAGATCATGAAGATTTCTATCGCACGCCGTGCCGCAACACTCAGCCTTGTTGGTTTAACCGCATTATTTTTAGCTGCTTGCTCAAGCGTCAAATTGGATGACGTTGATGGCGCTAATGGTGGTGGCAGTGGTAACTTTGGTTCACAGCCTTGGAATGATCCAAGCAGCCCACTTTTCCAGCGTAGCGTGTATTTTGATTTCAACGAATACACCGTTCAAACTAAATACCAAAAACAACTTTCTGCGCATGCTAGCTTCTTAAAAGCTAATCCAAAGCAGAAGATCATCATTCAAGGCAATACCGACGAACGCGGTACAGCAGAGTACAACTTGGCTTTGGGTCAACGCCGTTCAGATGCTGTTCGTAAGTCACTCAACTTAATGGGTGTTTCTGACGACCAGATGGAAGCAGTGAGCTTTGGTAAAGAAAAACCAAAAGCTGAAGGTGATAACGAATCAGCTTGGGCAGAAAATCGCCGTGCTGACATTGTTTACATTACAAACTAATGCTTAGCCTTTCACACTCTTTTAAACAAACGCTCTCACGAGCGTTTTGTTTAAGTGCCGCTGCTCTTTGCCTGAGTGCTTCTGGCAATGCATGGGCCCTCTTTGCTGATGACGATGCACGTAAAGCAATCTTAGACTTACGTAAGTCCCTAGCGACTACGCAACTTGAATTACAAGGTCAAATCGACAAACTCAAAACGGAAAATGCCGAGCTACGTGGCAAGGTAGAAGAGCTTGAGAAACAAGGTGAAGATATTGGCACCAGTCAAAAAACCTATTACCAAGATCTTGATAACCGACTAGGTAACTTTGAGCCACACTCAGCAACTATTGAAGGCGTGAGTGGTACAGTCCAACCGGGCGAGAAAAAGGCCTACGATGATGCATTGAAGACCTTCCAATCTGGCAATCTCAAAAAGGCAGATAGCGACTTCTCTGTTTTTGCTAAGAAGTACTCCAATAGCCCTTATGCACCACTGGCACTCTTTTGGAGTGGTAATAGTAAATATGCCAATAAGGATTACGCCGGTGCGATTGCTCAGCTACAAAGCCTCATTAAGCGCTACCCAACACATCCTCGCGTTCCATCAGCCATGTTGACTCTGGGCAATGCGCAATTGGAGAGTGGCAACAAAGCAGCTGCCAAGAAAACTTTTAGCGAGATCATCAGCAAGTACCCAGATACTGAAACAGCAAAAGACGCGCAGCAACTCATCACTGCTACGAAGTAATTCAGTCACTAACGCTTCAATACTTTTTCATGTCCAAGCTATCCGCTGCTTTTCAAAAAATTGCCCCTCGCAAACCTAATGCGCCAGCAGTGATTTTGTTTTCTGGTGGATTAGATTCCAGCACCATTCTGGCGTTAGCGAAAGATCTTGGTTACGCGCCCTATGTTTTATCAGTTAGTTACGGCCAACGCCATTCTTCTGAGTTGGCTGCAGCAAAACATATCGCCAAAAAGATGGGGGTTGTGCGTCATGAGGTAGTGAATTTAGATCTCACACGTTTTGGTGGCTCCGCTTTGACTGACTCATCCATCGATATTCCGATTACTCCAGGCAAAGATCTAGAGATCCCCGTTACTTATGTTCCTGCTCGTAATACGATTTTGCTATCACTTGCTTTGGGCTGGGCAGAGTCATTAGGTGGATTAGATATTTTTTATGGTGCCAATGCCGTTGACTACTCAGGCTATCCAGACTGCCGCCCTGAATATGTTGCCTCATTTGAGACTATGGCGAACTTAGCCACTAAGGCTGGTGTAGAAGCCATCAATAATGAGAATCGCTTTCGGGTTCATGCACCCATCATCAGCATGAGCAAAGCGGAAATCATTCAGTTGGGCACCACTTTAGGTGTCGACTACTCGCAAACCGTTTCTTGCTATCAGGCGAATGATTTAGGTGAAGCTTGTGGTGAGTGTGAATCTTGCCGCCTACGGCAAGTAGGCTTCAAGCAAGCTAACTTAAGCGATCCAACGCGCTACCAAATATCGCAAAATTGAAAAATTATGCGCCCTGCTGAATCAAACTTTCAGCCGGAATTCCTAACGTAGTATGTAAATTCCAAATCATTTTTAATGTAAGCGGTCTTTTACGGTTGAGTATTTCATAGACACGATTTAATCCACCAATCATGGGTTGAAGATCTTTTGGCTTAAGCCCAGCCTGCTCCATTCTAAATTTAATAGCCTCGATTGGATCAGGGAGAGAAATCGGATAATGCTTTGCTTCATAAACCTCTACTAGCATTAGAAGAACTTCAAATCTATCCCCCTTCTTGCTACCAGGTACCGGCTCGTTATCAATCAACTGAGAAATCTCTACTAAAACGGATTTATATTCCGCATTATTGCGAATCGGTTTTAATTCCTTCATATGACCTCCATTTCAATTGTCTTGGCGTTAACCTTGTCATACTCCGCATGAGTCCCGATGAACTTAATGTAGAGAGCTCCAAAGCGATAGGCTATTGCAACAATTAAGCGGTATTTATTTCCTCTGATATTGAAAACAACTCGGTTATGGGCAATAAAACTTGCATTTCTATACTGATTCTTAATATCTTGGGGTGATTGCCAATCAGCCTTCACAGCTTCATCGTGCCAAGACTTCAAGGGTTGCTCAGCATCTTGATGTAACTTCCAAAATTGAACCAAATATTTTTTTGCAATTATTCTCACAGAAACAGTATAGTCCCAAAATGGGACTATTGGTAGTAGGGGCTTAAAACCAGCCTACTAACAAGGGCTTCCTGGAAATTACGGCTCTTATAATCTGGCCATGCCCAAAAAATTAGCAGTAAAAAAGATCCCGGCTTCCAAGTTAAACCAAGACTTTGATGGTGTTTTTGACCTTGTGAAGCTGCAGCCGATTGGTCTCACAAAGAATGGTCGAATCACCGCATATCTAATATCTGCAAGCGCCTATGAGGCGTTAATTAAAAATTTAACGAGCAATTATCAAGTTGAAGGTTTACTTAACATCCGCGCAACATAACGCGCAATTAAATCCACCTCTAGATTCACTGCCTCACCTTCCTTTAACTTGCCCAAGGTCGTGTTCTCGAGCGTATGGGGAATGATGTTGATATCTACTAAGCAAGCAGCTTGACTATCTTGCGTTTTATTGACTGTTAAGGAAACACCATTAATAACAATTGATCCCTTATATGCCAAGAATGGCGCTAATGCCTTGGGGGCTTCAATTTGCAGAAGCCAAGAACCATAAGCATCGTCAGCGACAGTTGCAAAGTGCGACACCTTGCCAACACCATCCACATGCCCACTCACCAAATGACCACCTAAGCGATCATTGAGTCGCAAGGCTTTTTCTAGATTCACTGGCCCTACTTTATCCAGACCAATCGTCTTGTTCAAAGACTCGCGCGAAATGTCTAAAGCAAAAGTAGTATTAGTCAATTCAGTGGCCGTCATACAGGCACCCTGAATCGCAATGCTGTCACCCAAAGCAACATCATCGAGATATCCAGAAGGTACCTCAACCACCAAGTGCAAGCCATCGCCTTTAGCTTGAGCACTTTTAATTTGACCAACTGCAGTAATAATTCCAGTAAACATAGTGAGATCTTAAATAGGTTTTGTAATTTTCTTGAAGTGTTATTGCTTGTTTTTATTACTTATTTTTCTTATCTGTTACTTCTTACTCAGGCGTAAACGAAGATCGGGGCCAAACAGAGCTTGATCGATGATTTGCCAATCTTGACGTTGATCCAAAGCCGTCAAGGGGGAGATGTTTGCCATACCAATGCCCTCACCCATAAAGAAGGGTGCGTAATAGAGTAAGAGCTCATCGACACAAGCTTCTCTAAGTAAAGATCCGTTTAACTTAAATCCAGCCTCGACATGGATTTCATTCATATGGCGCTCTTTTGCTAAATACGAAAAGAGTTTTGGTAAATCTACCTTGCCATTGGCGTTAGCCATGGCAATAACTTCAACACCAAGGGCCTCGAATGCTTTTGCCTTAGCTTGGCTTTCTTGAGAATCTAACGAAGCGCAAACCAAGATGACGCCTGATGCATTTAAGTTGCTCAACGCCTTTGCATTTAGTGGTGTCTCGAGCTTGGAGTCCACAATAATTCTCCAAGGCTGGCGCTTAGTCTCGATATCTCTGACGTTGAGACTTGGGTCATCCTCTTTAACGGTACCTACACCAGTCAATATGGCGCAGGCTTGAGCACGCCAATGATGACCATCCGCCCTCGCTAAAGGACCGGTAATCCATTGGCTTTGGCCATTTGGTAAAGCTGTCTTGCCGTCTAAGCTGGCAGCGATCTTCATACGAACCCAAGGCAAACATCGAGTCATCCTAGAGATGAACCCCCGGTTTAAGGCTTGAGCTTCAGATTCCAATAAACCACAACGTACATCAATGCCCGCAGCCTTTAATCGCTCAAGACCTTTACCACCAACCAAGGGGTTCGGATCCGACATCGCCACAATCACTAAGGCTGGTTTGGCCGCAATTAAGGCATCGACACAAGGCGGTGTTCTACCAGTATGGTTGCAGGGCTCAAGGGTGACATAAATCGTTGATCCAGCAGCGTCAAAACCATTAGCCTTTACATCAGCCAACGCCTGAACTTCCGCATGGGGTCCACCCACTTTTTGGGTATGTCCACGCCCAATCACTTCACCATCTTTCACAATGACGCATCCGACCCGTGGGTTGGGGTTAGATAAGTAAAGGGCATGATGAGCCTCGGCTAATGCCTGGCTCATAAATTGGTGGTCAACTAGGGCGTACATGGGTCTATTAAAACCGATTGTGGGCAGAAGCGGCAAATTTACCCGCCCTACTTGCAGGCTTTAGAGTCCTTGCTCGGATCACAAATTCTCCATCGACCTCCGCTACCCAGTATGAGATGCCGCTCGAGCCCAGAGTCTCGGTCATGACCCAATATCAGGCGGTTAGCTACAAACCCGCCTTGAGCTGTTTTGGCAGCACCAGCAGCATTAAACAAAATACCCCTATTGGATGTATGAGGGTCAATAAACTGCTTGCCCCCACCCTTGAAATACACCTTTGCAAGATCGCCTTGAGCAATCCAGTACCGCTCAATACAAGTTGATTTTGGCTGGTGATCATCACACACAGTTTTAACCACCCAACCCTCTTCCCAAAGCCCCTCTTTCAATGGAGTGATGCGTACAGGCACCCCCAACATCAATGCTTGAGCTCTTGCAAATTGAGCATGCGCAATAAAACGTCTGGCAATAATGTCAATTTCTCGAGCAGCCATTTGCTCATGCAATAGAGGTAAGGTCGATATCGCAATGATGGCGATGATCAGCACAACGGCCATCAACTCTAACAAGCTATAACCTTGATCTTGCTTATTCAAATTTCTGTCGCCAATTTACTCGTGTAGCAATATTGGTTTTTTCATCAAGGAATATGAGGACCTCTAATCTAGGCTTTGACTTGCTTGAGATCAACCAATAATTTTTTCCGGCAGACTGTGTATGACATGCCTGAGTTGGTAAGCTAGCAATGTTAGAGAGATGTTGCTCACACTCCATTAAGGACCTTTCTGCCGCAATAAATTCTTTTTGAGATTCTGCATAAGTATTGACGCTCATGACCTCAAGTGCAGCTAAGCGCTCCAACTGAATGACTAGCATAGAGAGTAGTGTCAGTAGAGATAGGACCCAGGCAACAATCATAGTAAATTCACAGCAGATTACGAGCGGTAAATATTCGCTCAAACTTCTGGTGAATGGATATGCCATCAGTCATCTCCAACTTGACCTTAAAAGCCTTGCCAGCACTAGCTGGAAGCAGTTCAAAGGAAAGATGGTGAATACCATTCATTAAGGTTGTGTTTTGGATTCGCCCTTGGCGATCAAGTGATTGGCAAATTAAGGACCCGCCATTGACCTTTACACCCTTGGTAGCAGATGCTTGCCGATCTACTAAAAATCCTTGCTGTGCTAAATTATTTTTAGTGCGCTCATTTGATAAAGTATTACCAATGCAATCAAAGTCCACCCCTTGAGAAATCTCCTGTTTCACCATCAGCGAATCTGATCCTCGATAACCATTATTTTTCTGAATCTGAATATAATTACTTGAAGAAGAATTTTTTCTTGCAGATGCAATCGATGAATTGGCATTCTGGTAACCCGCCATCCGAATAGCGCGCCCAATTAATTCCAGGGCACGATCTGCTTCTGCAGCCAGAGACTGTGATTTTTCATACTGAATTTGCTTGGCGATGAACTCACCACTATTTTTGATGAGTGGTGCGACCAAGACTAGGGATAGAGCGAGACCGACGAGACACTCCAATAGATTCATCCGCTAACTTTCGTGAAATTTTGTTTGAGTTGTTTAGTTGCGCAGCAGTCAATATGGCGAGCTCATGTCTATCCATCTCTTTTCTAAGCTCCACTCTTTTCTCCTGGAGTTGGCCCAAGCGCAAAATCATGACTTGGTAGATATTGCTCAAACCTATCCAACTGCTTGCTACTAGGCTCATTGCCACCAAAACCTCTAATAAGATGAATCCATTTGCCTTGGTGTTTGAATTAAGGGGAAGCACAGCTCATTTTCTAGAGAGTAGAGAGGCAAAAATAGGCCTTTCATGGGCACTCACTGTCAGAAAAACTGGATATTGCTCCAATATCGACCCTAGGATCCCAGCCCGAAGCCTCAAACCCCCTCCTCAGCTTAAAATAGAGGGCTATGCAAAATAACCTCGCCTCCACAGAAGAAATCGTTGCTGAGCTCAAAGCCGGCAAGATGGTCATTCTGGTCGATGAAGAAGATCGCGAGAATGAAGGCGATTTAGTGCTTGCTGCTGATCATGTCACTCCAGAGGCCGTGAATTTTATGGCCAAGCATGGTCGTGGCTTAATCTGCCTTACTCTGACGCGTGAGCGCTGCCAACAAATTAACCTACCTTTAATGGTTAGGGACAACGGCACCTCCATGGGCACCAATTTCACTGTTTCGATTGAAGCAGCCAGTGGTGTTACTACTGGCATCTCAGCAGCAGATCGTGCCCACACCATCAAGACAGCGGTTGCTGCAAACGCAAAGCCCAACGATCTAGTTCAGCCAGGTCATATCTTTCCCTTGATGGCGCAACCTGGTGGTGTATTAATCCGCTCTGGTCACACTGAGGCTGGATGTGATTTAGCTGCCATGGCTGGTTGCTCACCTACCGCCGTCATTTGCGAGATCATGAAAGATGACGGCAGTATGGCGCGATTGCCAGACTTGCTTGAGTTTGCAAAAGAACATCAATTAAAAATTGGCAGTATTGCTGACCTCATCCAATACCGTAGCCAGCATGAAAGTATTGTTGTGCGCGAAGGCGAGCGCGAGTTTGATACGCCTTGGGGCAAGTTTCAGGGAATTATCTACCGCGACACACCAAGCTCATGCATGCATTTGGCACTTGTTCACGGTAAGCCTTCAGAAACTGAAGAAACCGTAGTCCGTGTTCATGAGCCCGTCACAGTCTTAGATTTCTTGGACTCGAATGTCAGTACGCACTCCTGGCCTTTGGCCCAGGCTTTGCAAAAGTTAGCAGCGGCACCTTCTGGCGTGGCAGTTCTACTCAATGCCTCCGGCATTGCAGCCCCTAATGATGCTGACTGGTTGGCTCAGTTTCATAAATTGAACGGCACTCATGCTGAAGCAGCAGAAAAGCCATTGGCGCGCAAAACTGATTTCCGCAGCTATGGTATTGGCGCGCAAATCCTCAAAGATATTGGCGTTGGCAAAATGCGTTTGCTTGCCAACCCTAGTCCCGTGCCTAGCCTTTCCGGATACAAGCTTGAAGTAACAGGCTATACCCCATTTGAATCTAAAAAATAAGTAATTCCAGGAAACATAATGAATACACCCAATGACGAATCTGCAGTAGGCGTTCTAGCTACCGACCTGAATGGACAAGACCTGCGCGTGGGCATTGTGCAGGCACGCTTTAATGAAGGGCATTGCGTTGCCTTAACTACCGCTTGTATTGAAGAGTTGATCAAACTGGGCGTGTCGCAATCTGATATCAAATTGGTCACCGTACCAGGCGCACTTGAGATTCCTTTTGCGCTACAAAAGTTAGCTGAAACAGGCGAGTTCGATGGTTTAGTTGCCCTAGGCGCCATCATCCGTGGCGAGACCTATCACTTTGAGCTCGTATCGAATGAATCTGGTGCTGGCATTACCCGCGTTTGCCTTGAGTCTGGTTTACCAATCGCTAATGGTGTTCTCACCTGTGAGACGGATGAGCAAGCTCAGGTACGTGTTCAAGTAAAGGGCGCAGACTGCGCAAGAGCGGTTGTTGAAATGGCTAACCTGGCTTTAACCCTTACTCCCGATATTGATTTTGAAATCAATCCTTCAGAAGAGTAATTCCCAAGATGAATAAAAACGTCCCTAGCCCACAGGCAGTTCCTGGTACGCCCAGCGCACCAAGCGCACCTAAGCGCTCACTCACACCGCGTCGTCGTGCCCGTGAATATGCTTTACAAGGCGTTTATCAAAGCTTGGTCATGCGTCGCGCAGGTAGCCTCCCTAATGCTGCGGCAATTGCCAAGCAGTTGGCTGAAGATCCTGGCTTTCGCCGCTGCCAACATGATTTGTTTCAGGGAATTTTTACTGGCGTACTAGAGCATACAGATGAGCTAGAGGGTCTGATTACCCCAGCACTCGATCGCCCTATTAATGAGCTGTCTCCTGTAGAGCACGCTGCCCTTCTAATCGGCACCTATGAGCTGGCTATTGATTTGGCTGTTCCCTACAAAGTGGCTATTAATGAGGCAGTGGAATTAGCCAAAACATTTGGCGGCACTGATGGCCATAAATACGTCAATGGCGTATTGGATCTCCTGGCTCAACAGTTACGCAGCACTGAAGTGCAATCAAGCTAGACTCAGATATCCTCAAAACTCCACCCCTGCGCCTCCAAGAGGTCCAGGGGTTTTATTTTGTCCATAGCTTTGGGTGGTAATCCAAACTACACTCAGGGATAAAATAAAAATAACTTCTTTACTAAAGAGACCCCATCATGCAGAAAACAGATATCCGCCAATTACTCAAAGATCCAAGCCTATTTAATGAAGCGGCTTTCATTAATGGTGCATGGTTTAAATCCAATTCAGGAAAGACTTTTGCGGTTCACAATCCCGCTACTGGTGAGCTCATTGCAGATGTCAGCAATCTTGAGCCAAACGATGCTGAGCATGCGATTGAAGCTGCAAAGCATGCCTTTGAAAGCTGGAAGAGCAAAACCGGAAAAGAGCGCGCTCATGTGATGCGCAAATGGTTCGATCTGATTATTGAAAACACTCAGGATCTCGCCACCCTCATGACTCTAGAACAAGGCAAGCCGCTCACTGAGGCAGCTGGTGAAGTAGCCTATGGTGCGTCTTTTGTAGAGTGGTTTGCTGAAGAAGCCAAGCGGGTTACTGGATCCATTCCAAGTACCACTTGGAGCGATAAGCGCATGATCGTCATGAAGCAGCCAATTGGGGTGTGTGTTGCAATCACACCTTGGAATTTCCCGATCGCTATGATTACGCGCAAGATTGCACCTGCCATGGCAGCAGGTTGTACTATTGTGATTAAGCCAGCTGAACTCACACCACTGAGCGCCTTAGCGCTGGCAGAGCTTGCTCAACGCGCTGGGGTTCCCGCAGGTGTCATTAATGTCCTGACCGCCGATGCTGATCAATCTATTGCAATTGGCAAAACACTCTGCGCATCGCCTACCGTACGCCACCTATCATTCACAGGCTCAACGGAGGTTGGACGAATCTTGATGGCGCAATGCGCCCCTACGGTTAAGAAATTAGGACTAGAGCTTGGCGGTCATGCCCCCTTTATTGTTTTTGAAGATGCTGATATTGATGCGGCGGTTTCAGGTGCGATGGCATCTAAATATCGAAACTCCGGTCAAACTTGCGTTTGCGCGAACCGCTTCTATGTGCATAAAAAAGTGCAGGATGAGTTTGTCGAAAAGTTTGCTAAAGCCATTCAAGTGATTAAGGTAGGTAATGGCATGGAGCCTGGAAATACCCAAGGACCGCTAATTGAGCAGGCTGCCCTAGAGAAGGTGGAGAGGCATGTAGCCGATGCCATCAGTAAGGGTGCAAAACTCATTGCTGGTGGTAAGCCCTCCCCTTTAGGTGGCACTTTTTATGAGCCCACTATTTTGTCCAATGTGACTAGTGACATGCTCATTACCCATGAAGAGACCTTTGGACCAGTCGCCCCGATCATTCCATTTGAAAGCGATGAGGAAGCCATCAGGCTGGCTAACAATAGCCAATTTGGCTTGGCATCCTATTTTTATAGTCGTGATATTGGTCGCATCTGGAAAGCTGCTGAAGCCCTTGAATACGGCATTGTGGGCGTTAACTCTGGAATCATCTCCAATGAGGTGGGCCCATTTGGCGGAATTAAACAGTCCGGCTTGGGTCGCGAAGGCAGCGCCTACGGTATGGATGAATACCTAGAACTCAAATATGTTTGTATTGGTCTATAAACCAATATCAGAAACTGATAAAGCCGCTTAATTCAAATAGCGGCTTTATTTTTTCCTGTAAACCAAGTCCCACACACCATGCCCTAACTTAATACCACGGGTTTCGAACTTGGTAGTCGGCCTGTAGGCAGGTCTCTCGACATAACCAGGATGCTCAGCATCGAGTTGCTCAAGCGTGGGCTTGAATTCTTTAAAGGACTCTTTAGCAAGTTCACTCTCACTGGCAACCTCAGCAGGCGTAAAAGTTTCAATACTCATTTGCTCAGTAGAGGTATTTACTAGGCCTGACTCCGCATTTAATACCAATAGCATTTGCTCTGCGTAGTTGTGCCAATCGGTCGCGAGGTGTAAATAAGCTCCGGGCTTCAAACGAGAGATTAAGAGCTTCACGAACTGCGACTGAATCAGGCGACGCTTGTGGTGACGCTTTTTATGCCAAGGATCCGCAAAGTAGATATGAATACCATCCAAGGAATTGGGTGCAATCATTTTTTCCAGAACCTCAACAGCATCATGACGAATCAAACGCAAATTGGTGAGATTATTCTCGCCAATCAATTTCAGTAAAGCGCCCACCCCCGGGGGGTGCACTTCAATTGCCAAGAAATCGTCTTCAGCACGTAAGGCAGCAATTTTGGCAGTGGTCTCACCCATGCCAAAACCGATTTCCAATATCTTAGGGTTCGCAGAGCCACTGAATGCTTGCTGAAGATCTAAAGCATGCTCTTGAAACGGAATCAAAAACTGGGGACCCAGTTCATCTATCGCGCGTTGTTGACCAGCTGTGGTTCTGCCTGCCCTTAAAACAAAAGAGCGGATACGCTCAGTTCTTGAAAAATTCACGAGAGAAATACTTTCATACTTTATGAATTTCTTAGACTCTATTTTGGAAAAGGGGTGTTCCAGCCTGCTGAGCGGTAGGCGTACACCACCTCACCCAAGACAATCGAAAGTGAAGTCATAAACGATATCAATCCCAGTACAAAGGTCCAGATAACATATGTAGCTTGTAATGACCGTACTGCACCCGCCTGGAAGAAAAATAATTCAAGGACAGTTAAGGAGATAAAGACGCCGCTCAATACGTCAAAGAAAATGGCGGCCGTACAAAGACGACCTCGGACTTTTGCTTCATTCGCTTCTTTCATCATATGAGTCAACATCGTCCGATCCTGAATACCACCCTCCTGAATGCGATGCTGAATGGCACGCATACGATCTACTGAGCGCGCTAAGCGGGCAGAGATTGCATTAATCAAGGTGGCTACCGCAGTAAGCAAAAATACTGGGGCTAAGGCCAACTGAATATTGTTAGTTATTGCGTCTATTGAGACATCCATGAGAATTCCAGTCAATTTATTTTATGTTTGTAAGAGTGATCTCAATGAGACCAAGCAACCAAACCACTATATGCACTTAACAACACCAGCACACCAAAGACAATGCGATACCAGGCAAAGGGAATGAAATTATGTCCTGCAACATAATGAATTAACCAACGCACGCAAATAAAAGCGGAGATAAAAGCAGCGATAAAGCCAATCACAATGGCCCAAACAAAATCACCCGAGAGGGAGACTGGATTTTTCCAAAGCTTAAGCAATTCATATGCAGTTGCCCCACCAATTACCGGGATAGCTAAGAAGAAAGAAAATTCGGTTGCTACCGCACGAGGCAGGCCAAACAACATGCCACCAATAATGGTTGCGCCCGAGCGAGAGGTTCCCGGGATTAAAGCAGCACATTGCGCTAATCCTACTTTTAAGGCGTCAAAAGGAGTTAAGTCATCTACGGACTGAATATAGGATTTGCCTGAGTGGATTAATTTGGCTTGCCGACGCTCAGCCCAAAAAATGATCAAGGCACCAACGATAAAAGCGCTAGCAACCGGAATGGGGGCGAATAGGACAGCTTTAATATGTTTGCCAAAAATAAAAGCCAGGCCCATTGCCGGAATTGAGGCGATTAATAGATTGAGGATAAAGCGTCGAGAGCTCGCGCTTGTTCGGACAGTAGAAGCTACCTTCCAAAGCTTTTCTCGGAACTCCCAGCAGACAGCCAAGATTGCGCCAAACTGAATAATGACCTCGAAGGCCTTTCCGCGCTCATCATTGAAATTGAGCAAGTCGCCAACCAAAATCAGGTGGCCGGTACTAGAGATCGGCAAAAACTCCGTCAAGCCCTCTACTACCCCCAGTACTACCGCTTTTGCTAGCAAAATTATGTCCATAGCCCTAATTTTATAGATAGATGAGGTAGATCCTTGGATTTGGCAAAATAAGGCTCAAACAAGCCAATTTATGCAAATAAGCCTTAAACTGCATGGCACATTGAAAAGTATCCGAATTAGATGATCCCGACACGCTTTCACATCTCCCAGCTAACTACTTTTGGTCTTATCCTAAGTCAGGCGCTTGGACTTGGCGCAATGTCATCTAGCAGCTTTGCACAAAGTGCCAACGGCGCCAAACCATCGCTACCAACAACTGTTAGTACCCAGTCACCGGTTGGCTTGGATGTGCCCCCACAAATGGTGGCAATCCCGAAGCAAGCCATTCCTACTGACCGAGCCCCCTCCAATGTCAGTGGCAATGAAGTAAACACCAGCCAAGCAGTTGATTTAATTCGTCTATACCAGGAGGCGGCATTTAGCGATCCCGTATTAAACGCTGCTCGATTTAACTATCAGGCGAGCAAAGAACTCTATTGGCAGGGCTTATCCTTCTTGCTTCCACAGGCTAGCGCCGTCCCAGGTGGAACACGTTACTATCAGCATGCGGCAGGTAATGCCCCTGCTAGCGCCTACCCAAGCACTCGGGTATATGACCAAAAAAACTATACCGTTACTCTGACCCAACCTGTTTTTAATATGGCTGCATTTGAGGCATTCAAACAGGGTGACCTCAATACCAAGATTGCAGATATGCGCTTTTACTTAGCGCAACAAGATCTCATTATTCGTGTTTCACAAGCGTACTTCGATACACTCACCAGCCAAGATAACGTTGAACTCTATCGCAATAAAAAGGGTTTAATCAAACAGCAACTAGAAATTGCTCAAGCAAAGTTTGATGCTGGCCTTGCAACAATTGTGGATGTGAATACAGCGCAAGCTGGTTTTGATTTAGCCAATTCCCAAGAGATTGCTGCTCAAGCTGACCTCATTGTTAAGCGTGGCGTATTGGAGCAATTGGTTGGTCGTCCTGTCGGCGCTTTAAAGCCACTCACGAAAGAAGCGAAGATTGATGGGGTTCTCAAGGATTCTCGCTATAAATCAAAAGATGGTAATGGCATTCCGATTGCGGATAGCGTCAATCCCCAATTGACAAAAGGCCAAACTCTAGAAGATTGGATACATCAAGCAGAGGCTGCAAACTTCAATGTGCTAGCTGGTCAGCTATCTGTCAATCTAGCTGAAAGCACTTATAAGGCCTCTCAAGCATTGAACTATCCCTCTCTTAATTTTGTAGGTACAGCGGGCTACAACACTTCCAACGGAACAGCCAATAGCTTAACTCCGTCGCAGACGAATATTTATAACAATACGATCGCCTTGCAAATGACCATTCCTTTGGTCTCTGGTGGATACAACAACTCGCTGATTCGTCAAAACGCTGCATTACTAGATGCAGCTAAAGCGAACTATGACAATGCACGCCGTACTGCAGCTCAAAGTACCCGTGCAGCATTTACTGGTTTCTATGGCGGCCTGGCAAGTGTTAAAGCGTATGAGGCTGCAGAGCGCTCATCTACTTCAGCGCTGGAGTCTAGCAAGCTAGGATTTCAGGTCGGGACTTTAATTAATATTGATGTGTTAATTGCCTTGGATACTGTAATTACAACTCGCTCGCAATTACAGCAGGCGCGTTACAACACGATCCTAAATGCAATTAAGCTAAAGGCACATGCGGCAGCACTCACAGATGAAGATCTCATCTCTATCAATACCTTACTGCGTTAAAAACTGTGAAAATAAAGTAGTAAATAATTAAGCTTGTTGTAGAAGCTTTAGAGATGCGTCCAGAACTTCTTGCATGCTTGGTGGATTTTGAATGTCACCCACATTAGCAATTCGGTCAGACCAATAACCCTCAGTCTTCCAGCGCGGTGAGTCGCAGTAGATTTCCACTGTAGGCTTATCTAGCACTGCTGCCAAATGCGTCAGGCCAGTATCAACCCCCACTGTTAAAGCTGCTCCAGTGATTACGGAAAAGGCCTCTTCAATAGAGAAAGCGGGCGGGACAAGAGCATTCGGAATTTGTGCAGCAAGCAATTGACTCACAAATTTTTCTGCAGCATTACCCCAAGGGAAAACCAGTTGATATCCCCGAGCAGATAAATCTTTACCTAGCGCGACCCAGTGCCCATTAGCCCAGCGCTTTGCCTCTCTGGCTGTTGAATGAAAGCACAAGATATAAGGCATATGTAGCCCATCAACAGAACTCTTTGAGATACCAGCAACCCATTTTGGCGGATAAAACTGCGGCGCAATAGCTCGATCTAAAAGCGGCCAATCCAAAGCGGAGCACATGATCCAACGGGAACGATCCACAGCGTGGCACTGAGTTGGGACTTGAACGGATTGGTTATAAAAGGATCGGGCAAGTGGCTCGTACCCTGAAAACTCGGTAGCATTGGCTAGGCCAGCAATAACGGCCGTAGAACTCTTCTTAGCTAAAGAGCACACAATGGCGGATTTCAGCAAGCCCTGGGTTTCAATTAGTACATCGTAAGTGGTGGATTGCAGTGTTTTTTTAAATACAAAAAACTCTTTCCAAGTTGCCAAGCGAAAGAGATTTTTCTTCCAGCGGCGCAGCCCAAAGGGAATGATGCGATCAATACCTCGAAAACCCTCTCTTGATAATAGGGGCTCCAAGAGGTGTACATACCCTTCTTCCACCACCCAATCAATTTGAGCGTCCGGTAAGCGTGCGCGCAAATCCCACACAATCGGTAAGTTATGTAATACATCGCCAAGCGATGAGAGTTTCACCAACAAAATTTTGGGGGTTGCAACCGAAGGAGAATGGTTGAAGATATTGCTCATGTGAGCATTATCTTATCTTTTGAAAACCAAGCTAGATCCAGTTAAAACTTAGGTGCAGTATCCCAAGATAAACCGGCTGCATCCTTAGCATTCATATTGGGCGCAATCCCTGAAGGCAATGGCCACTGGATGCCGACACTTGGGTCATTCCAAGACAAACATGCTTCACTTTGAGGGTGATAGTAGTCCGTGGTTTTGTAGAGGAACTCGGCAGTTTCAGATAGCACCAAGAAACCATGAGCCAAGCCCGCCGGAATCCATAGCTGCTTGTGATTTTGGGCGCTCAGTTCAACGCCTGCCCACTTGCCATAAGTCGGCGAGTTCTTGCGAATATCTACAGCCACATCAAATACGCTACCTGCAACTACTCGCACCAACTTCCCTTGCGTTTGCTCTAGCTGATAATGCAAGCCACGCAAAGTCCACTGACGAGAAAAAGAATGGTTATCTTGAACAAATTCAACATTTAAGCCAGTAGCCAGTGCAAAGTCTTGAGCATTAAAAGACTCGGTAAACCAACCACGCTCATCACCAAAGACTTGTGGCTCTATCACGAGCACATCATGAATGGCTGTTGGTGTTACTTGCAACTTGAGAGGGCTATTCATCCAACAACCTTCTTGTGGGATAAGGAGACAGGCTGAGCTGAGGTATTGAGCTCATTCAAAATCTTGCTTAAGTATTGGCCATAACTATTCTTACTTAACTGGGCAGCTACTTTTTGAACAGTCTCAGCGCTGATCCAACCTTGGCGATAAGCAATCTCTTCGGGGCAAGCAACCATCAGACCTTGGCGTTTTTGGAGCGTGGCAATAAAGCCTGCAGCATCTAGTAAGGAATCGTGAGTACCAGTATCTAACCAAGCAAAACCACGACCCATAATTTCTACACTAAGCTCATTCTTTTCAAGGTATACACGATTCACATCAGTAATCTCGAGTTCGCCCCGAGCACTCGGCTTAATTGACGAGGCAATATCGCACACTTGATTGTCGTAGAAATATAAGCCGGTTACAGCGTAACTACTTCTCGGCTTGAGTGGCTTCTCTTCAATGGAAAGTGCTTTGTAGTCTTTATCAAACTCCACAACGCCATATCGCTCTGGATCATTTACGTGATAAGCAAAAACAGTCGCACCGCTTGTACGCGCGTGAGCGCTATCAAGTTGATCAACCAACTCATGACCATAGAAAATATTATCCCCAAGAACCAAAGCGCTTGGGTTGTTGCCAACGAAGTTTTTACCCAAGGTAAACGCCTGGGCCAAACCATCCGGAGAAGGCTGAACACAATACTGAATATTCAAACCCCATTGAGAACCATCTCCGAGCAACTCAGCAAAGCGCGGTGTGTCATGCGGTGTGGAGATCAACAAAATATCGCGAATACCAGCGAGCATTAAAGTCGTTAATGGGTAATAGACCATTGGCTTGTCATAAACAGGCATGAGCTGTTTCGAAACAGCTTGAGTCACTGGGTATAAACGGGTGCCTGACCCCCCTGCCAAAATAATGCCCTTACGATTCATTGGAGTTACCGTCATCTTGTACTTTCTAAATATGTCCATCACGAGCCAAGTGGGCAACATAAGCTTTGACGGCCCCATCCCATGGCTGATTCAGATGCTGCAATTCTGACACATCACCCCGATCAGCAAATATCTGATGAAGCTTATCCGTCGACATCCTGGAATTCATGGGTCTTGGGGCTGGCAATGGGTATTCCACCGCAGGAATGGGTTTGAGAGCTCCTAAATTAGCTTTAAGAGTTACGCCGGCATCCAGAGCTTCCGCTACAGCCAAACACGCTACACCATGCCAAGTAGTCTCTCCGGCAGGAACCGTATGATATACACCTGACGACAATTTTCTTAAGCGGGCATGTTCATCCAAGACCAAGTTCAGACTCACTTGTGCCAACCAATTGGCGCTCGTGGGAACACCAAATTGATCATTAATGATTTTCAATTCTTCACGCTCTTTAGCTAATCGCAAAATAGTGCGAATGAAATTACTTCCCTCACCATATACCCAGCTGGTTCTGAAAATCACATATTGGCCATCGCCTTCAACAGTGGCAAAAATCCGGGCTATCGCCTCTTCGCCTGCAGCTTTACTTTTACCGTAAATACCCAATGGATTACGTAAATCATCTTCTAGATAAAAGCCGTATTTCCCACCATCGAATACATAGTCAGTGGAGTAATGTAAGAAGGTGGCATTGTGATCCGCAGCATATTGAGCCATGATTTCTGGAGCCCTTGCATTGATTGCAAAAGCTAAATCGGAATCTGTTTCCGCCTTATCAACTGCCGTATAAGCTGAAGCGTTAATAATTAGTTGAGGCTGAAAATCATTGAGCAATCGAGTCAAGGCTACTTCATTAGCCAGATCACACTCGGAGCGCCCAACATACTGAACCAGGGGCTTAGCAAGCAGAGGCAAGATGCGCACTTCCAATACTTCTTGAAAGGCTTTTCCTAATTGGCCATCCTTGCCGAATACGAGGATCTTCATTGACTCTTTAGTTGTACTGCTTAGAAAGCCAGTCACGGTAAGATCCACTGACAACGCCCTCAATCCAAATTGGGTTGTCCAAATACCATTGCACAGTCTTGCGGATGCCCGTGTCAAAGGTCTCTGAAGGGTGCCAACCCAGCTCGCGCTCAAGCTTGCTTGCATCAATGGCATAGCGACGATCATGGCCAGGACGGTCTTTGACGTAAGTAATCTGCTCTACATATGATTTGCCATCAGAACGAGGCTTTAGCTCATCCAAAATTGCGCAAATGGCTTTAACCACATCGATATTGGCCTTTTCATTCCATCCGCCAATATTGTAGGTCTCACCTAATTTGCCATTGGCCAAAACTTCGCGAATCGCTGAGCAATGATCACCAACATACAGCCAATCGCGAATTTGCTGACCATCACCATAAATTGGTAATAGCTTACTGTTGAGCGCATTCAGAATCACCAATGGAATCAGCTTTTCTGGGAAATGATACGGGCCATAGTTATTCGAGCAATTGGTGGTAATGACCGGAAAACCATAGGTATGAAACCATGCGCGCACTAAATGATCAGAGGCAGCCTTGGAAGCGGAGTATGGGCTATTAGGCTCATAGGCATGGGTTTCTGTAAATGCGGGGGCAGTAGCAGACAAGGAGCCATAAACTTCATCAGTAGAAACATGATGAAAGCGAAATGCCTTCTTCGCCAAATCATCTAAACCATTCCAATGCTCACGAGCACATTCAAGGAGATTGAATGTGCCAACAATATTAGTTGTCACAAATTCAGCTGGGCCGTGAATCGATCGATCTACATGGCTCTCAGCAGCAAAATTAATGATAGCTCGAGGTTGGTGTTCTTTCAGCAGCTTAGCAACTAATTCTTTATCGCCAATATCACCATGTACAAAGATATGACGCCGATCGTCTTTCAAAGATGCAAGGGTAGCTAAATTGCCCGCATAGGTGAGTTTATCGAGATTAACAACGCCCTCATTACCGGGAACACTTAGCCAATCAAGGATGAAATTACCGCCAATAAAGCCAGCACCACCAGTGACTAAAATCACAACAACTCCAATATAAACAAATGATTAATGGCAATTATAATTTGTACAAATACTTAATTGCTTTCCCCGAAACCAGTTTATTTCGCCCGGTGATTCTATTTAAGCGGCTTAAAAAACCCAGAATCTAAAATATCTTTTGATTTTATTTATCGTAGTTATATCGAACGTCCAAAATAATAGCTAGAAACTTAC
>NZ_NCFJ01000204.1:0-4198 GCF_002281105.1 Polynucleobacter sp. 35-46-11 | reverse complement strand
GAAGTCGAGGCGTTCATCCAGCAGTTGGCATGTCAGCCTGCCGTGGGTTTGAATGAGCCACTTTCTGAGTCAGCCATTGCGGTATGACATCGGTGAATATCCAACCGCACTTAATTCAGAAACAGCCCGTACCGATATCCGACTCATTTTCATTGCGTGGTTCGGAAAAGAACGCCGACAAACGATGGGCCGGAATCACTCGAAATATCAGGGCATTTTTTTGCTCAGCCGGCAACGTCATCCAAGCCAAAACTGTCTGGTCTGCGGGCATCTTGCTTCAAGGGAAACCCATCCAATCAGCGGGCATCCTGCCATTCAGAAAGCACCCCAGTCACCCCATTTTTGGGCGTTTCGTAACGCGTCCAAAAATGGGGTGTTTGGGGAAAATAGAACGCAATTTTTGCGATCTTTTTTTGCCAAGCACGAAGTCTCATATACAAGCGCCCATCCTATTCAAGCAGAACCCCCAAGTCTCGCTGCCCACCTGGAATCAGGCTGAAGTCTTGTTCAAGCAGCCCGCCAAACTATCAGGCAAAAATCACCTTCAGGCTGCCCACTCAAATCAGGATCAAACCCCAGCCTTACGGGCAGAACCCGGTCAGTCAGGTTTGCAGCCTTTTACTGAGATCACCGCCGTATTCTGGATCAATGCCCATAGCAGGCGTTTAGCATGACGTACTTCGCTGAACACCGATTAGCGCAAGAGCAGATCAGGCCGATCAAGACATCCACGGCAGCGGAATATGATCGGGCTTGGATGCGACTCAATGGCCAGCATTGGCGTAACTATGCCGCTATCCACCAGATCAAGAGCAAGCCCAGTCTTGCTGTATTGAGGGCAGCATGGCGGCGCGGCATTGCTCAGCAAATCCTGAATGGGATTGAATCAACCCACGATGACTGGGATCAATCCATTCGGGCGTTGTACACCCAATTGGATGACGACATCCGTAGGGTGGGTTATGTACCACCCGCACACTTAAGCCACACCAGCAAAGGTCGCAGGCATTCGCCCAGAAAAGCCAGCAAACGCCAATCCTTGAATGGATTGCCGGATAACTGGCGTAGTCAATTGATCCGGGCCATGAACACCAAAGAAGATCAACTCGCTCTGATGGTCATAGCTTTGACCGGGGCTCGGCCTGAAGAAATGCGATTAGGTGTCCAACTTATGATTGAAACCGATCAGTGCCTGACGTTTCGCATTCAGGGTGCCAAGGTCAGTGAAATTACCGGCGGCGGACAGGCATGGCGAGAATTGACCGTGGATGCATGGCGCGTGCTGGATGACGATCTGGTGTATGAGTTAATGGCATACATCCAAGAGCATCAGATCACCACAATCCAGATCGATCCGAAGAATGCTTTTCAAAAACGCCTCCAGCGCATTCGCAATCAATTGGCGCAATACGAAACCGCATGGAGGAAGGTCAGTGCTTATAGCCTCAGGCATCAGTTTGCCGCCGACCTGAAGGCCGACACGACTATTCACTTTGACGATATCAGTGCCGCGATGGGGCATGCCTCTGATCGGACCAAGCAGCACTATGGTCATTCATCCCAAAAGCGGGGCAAGGGCGGCATCACTCAGATCACCGCTGCCAGTCCCATCAAAGCACATCGGAAATCAGCGGCATCTCAGGTGTTTTTGAGCAAAGCAACCAAACGATCAAAGAATCAAAAGACTGACGATGCATTCAATCAAAAACAACTGTCAACACCTTAGACAATTGGATCATCACAGTGACACTATTGATTCGGCACGAATAATCCATGAAACCGTAGGGTGCGCCATGCGCACCGATGGGTTAAATGGTGCGCAGGGCGCACCCTACGACTTAGCGGACAATCACGGATAAAACTGGCCCGATCAATAATGACCCGGTTACCAAGACGCTTCAATGTCGTGATGCGCACTACTGGCGAAAACGCCGAATCATCTCGAACAGCACAAAGATCCCTTGAATAAAATTTCGATGAACGACAAAAAATCAAAATCTTGACACAACCTGTCACTTTGCTCTGATAGGATGCAAACCTAACTAAAAGTCTTACAACGGGCGATGCAGGAAAACTTGGTGAGCAACGAAAATAAAGATCACGATCGCCTGGCTGTGCGCTTGACGCAAATCCTGATCAAACTGAATCAAGGTGAAGAGCTTGATCCAGCATTGTTGGCCGCTGAATTCTCTGTGCATCGTCGAACCATTCTACGTGATCTAAACGAACGCTTCGCTTATTTGCCGCTCGAAAAAAACAATGGGCGCTATAAAATTGCCCCCGCCTATCTTGGCCGGATCACATTTTGTGATATTGAACGCTTTGCGGGGCTCGCGGGACTGCGCGGTTTATACCCCGCACTAAACACGGAGTTTCTGCGTGAACTCTTCGACAGTCGGTTGCAAGAATCATTGTTGGTGCATGGGCATAGCTATGAAGAAATGCGCAACCACATCAAACAATTCAGGCAATTACAGCAAGCAATCATAGATACGCGAATTATCACCATCGATTATTGCAAAAACGCCAATATAAAAACCGTCACAGTTCAGCCTTATAAACTTATCAACAATAAGGGGATTTGGTATTTGGCTGCAACGGACTTGGGCAAACCTAAGGCCTATACCCTGAGCAAAATAAACCAGGTGGTTTTGGAGGACGTGCAGTTTACGCCCGACAAGTCGATCAAGCGCATGGTTGAGCAAGAAGACAGCATTTGGCTTAACCAAAACAAAACCGAGGTAATTCTCAAAATTGAACCGGCAGTAGCTGAGTATTTCCGTCGTCGCAAACTCATTGCGGGACAAGTCATAGAAAAAGAACTGAGTGATGGTGGGCTGCTTGTATCAGGCAAGTTTGGTCATCCAAATCAAATCTTACCCATCGTGCGTTATTGGATACCCCATGTCCGTATTGTGAGCCCTGAATCTTGGCAAAACGATGCGGATAACAGCTTAATTAAATATCTTGAAAGAAAAAATTGAAATGATTTCAAAAAAACTACTGCTCATCGGCTTGTTTGCCCTAACCTCGTCGGCATTAATTACTTACCTAAATAAGCCGCAATCATACGATGATGCGCTAGTCGCTATTCAATCGAAGAAAATGCTGGCGCCGATTGACCCAGCCATCTTGGATCAACCAACAGATATTCAGTTACTAATGATGCAATACATGAGCGAGTCCCCAATACTGGCGCAAGAATCATTAATTGCGCTAAAAAAATACCCCAAGTTTGCTCCAGATATATTCGAAGCCTATGGTGAAAATGCAGACTTTAAAAAGGCACTTGATCAATACGAGTCCAGCATCATACCGGTGATTTATTACTACCGAACCAATGACATGTTGTCACTCAAATTGAAGCAGGGCATCCAGAAAGGGGTCGATGCAGCTAAAAAAGCCGTGGTAAGTCTCTGGGACACAATGACTCAAAAAGAAGCGGCGCCAGAGCAAGAGACGCAACCACTCGAAAAACTTGACCCTCATCAACGAGGATTGATTGCCATAAAAGTTATCAATCACGATGGATATGACTTTATCGGCCAATTTCTCACCAACAAAGATGGTGAGGTCCATTGGGTACAAACCGACAGGATCACATCGGGAATTACCGGTTTTCTGACCAGTGGCATCAAAAACGTTGAAGTTAAACACGACGAAAAGGAAAACGTTACCGCATCTGACTATTTCTTTGCTGCAACGGATGCGCTGGTATTCGCATCAGCCTTAAAAGTGCTAAAGGTGGCTAAAGCCGCCGAGGAAACTGGGAAAGCCACAGAAGTGGCGACGCAGAGCGGAAAGGCTCTAAAAGAGGCGAGCACAGTGGCCAAGTCAGCGAATGAAGTGAAAGCAGTAAGTTTCATCGAAAGAACCAGACTGTTCGGAGCATCTCTGATACCAAAGTCAAAGTTTTTACGTAAACTAGGCGCAACCGGAGTCTACATCGCTACAGGATATGTAATCGTGACCCATCCCGGTTTGCTGAACAGCATATTTGCTGAAATCGCAAAGCTACTCGGACTACCGGCTTTTGTTGGTCAGTTTCTGGGATGGTTTTTGTTAATAGGTGTCCTGTTTTACCCAGTGATATGGTTGCTAGGTGGTTTTTTGAGCATTATAAATATGCTTGCGCGCTTAGTTTTTAGATTAAATAAGAATTTAGTCACCAATGGCCCAGGTAAATAGAAAAATCAAC
>NZ_NCFJ01000203.1:0-4205 GCF_002281105.1 Polynucleobacter sp. 35-46-11 | reverse complement strand
AATGCCTGCAAGTTCTTTGCCCCACGATGTCGCTTGTGCATCAGCGACACCTAAGCTCTTCATTTCTTCAGCTGTGCGGCTGGCGATTGCCTCACCCGTGAATGCTCTCTGGTACTTCAATTCAAGCGCGAACTCCTGAGAATCCTTGGCACTCCCACGATATAGATTGGCATCGTAAACATGAAAGACCCAAAAGTTCAGCCTGCCAAGTCCCTGCAGTTGGGTTTGACCCATCATGCTTTTGATATGGGGTGGCTCTTTAGAGAAACTCATTGGAGCAAGTACGCCGAGGACTAATGTGACTACCAATATGCGAGAGAGCTTCATATCTTTATGCCTTTCTATTCACTAGTCGCAAAGCTAGAGGTCCTAGTAGCGCTGAAATCGCATGGCGGTGCTTTGCGAAGAATCGATAGCCCACATTCCAAAAAGGTTTGAGTACTGGCCTAGAAAAAATCCATGCAAGTTTAGGTAGATTGGCTCGACTGTAAGCTGCCGAAAATACTTCAACCCCTTGAATCAACTCACCATCATCATATTGCGCACACATGGAAGCCAAAGCTTGGTCACACGAGACGCCCACACGCTCAGGAAAATATTGATCAGAGTTGATATCTACAAAGTTAAGTAGCCCCGCTTGATTCCGCCCAGAGAGAAACTGAATTTCCGCCTGACATAAAGGGCAAAGGCCGTCATAGAACATGGTGAGCTTTTTCATGGCGCTTATTTTTGCTTGTACTGAGTTGCACAGTAAGCGCGGTTTACTAATTTACTGCGTAGGGCAATATGCTTAGTTGCCCTGCCAGTGACCCGCTTACGCCACAATTCAAAGGAATTGCGTTTCAACTGTTTTCTCATCAAAGCAATCACTTGGGGCTCTGAGTATCCGAAAGTAGCTTCAATAGCATCAAAAGGCGTGCGATCTTCCCAGGCCATCTCAATTAACCTCGAGAGATCCGCTTCTGAAAGCGTTTGGGGTAGTCGTGTCGTCATCGAGCAAGTTTAAGACTTATTCAATAAACTAGTTAAACAGCATTTATTTGCCCCATTTATTCACTCTATTCATGTCATTAATCCCAAATTCCTTCCGCGCACTCGTGATTGGCTCCTCAGGAACCATCGGCTCTGCCTTTATGGAATTGCTGGAACAGCATCCCGCATGCATGGAAGTCATCGGTATACATCGAAACTCTGCTAATCCAATTGATTATCAAGATCTCAGCACCATTGAATCTGCAGCGAAGGCACTCTCAGGTGAATTACCATTTCAGCTCATTATCAATACCATCGGCATATTGCACTCTGCCGATTGGATGCCAGAAAAGAAACTGGATGATCTCAATGCCGAACAATTGCAGATGTTGATGCAAATTAATGCTATCGGCCCTGGACTAACAATCAAACATTTTTCCAAGTTATTGGACCCAGCCAACTCTGTCATGGCAACGCTCTCTGCTAAGGTGGGTAGCATTGAAGACAATCGCCTCGGCGGCTGGTACAGCTACCGCGCCTCCAAGGCAGCACTCAATATGCTGATCAAGACAGCATCGATTGAGTTTGCAAGAACCAAACCCAACACTGCTTTAGTGGCACTGCATCCAGGGACAGTCAATTCTCACTTATCAAAACCGTTCAAAGGTGAGCAAATTGGCAGACCTCCTTTGGATGCTGCCAGCGATATGCTCAATGTTCTTCTCTCGCTCAACAAAGAAGATTCTGGAAGCTTCATCACCTACTCTGGCGAGAGACTGCCTTGGTAAGGCGCAACATCTGATGACCTATTTTTCCCACATATTTCTCGCGCTACTGATGCTTGTCGGAGTGCAAAATTCTCTCTTCGCTCAAACTGAGTTGGCTAATGCCATGCAAGATGGTCAACATGTCTTACTCATGCGTCACGCTGATGCGCCTGGGTTTGGCGATCCACAGGGTTACCAGCTAACCCAATGCTCCACACAACGTAATTTAGGGGAGCGCGGCAGGAAACAAGCTCAGGCAACCGGCGATTGGTTAGCCAAGCAGGGCATTACTAAGGCGCAGGTCTACAGTAGCCCTTGGTGCCGTTGTATTGATACCGCAAGCCTTCTCAATAAGGGCCCAGTTAAAAAGGAGGCGGCACTCGGGTCTTTCTTTGATGATATGAGTCAAGCTAAAAAGCAGACTGAAGATTTAGCAAAGTTGATTCAGGCAGAGCGCATTCAATATCCCAAAGCACCAATCGTGATGGTGACCCACCATGTCAATATCGAATCTTTCACAGGCAAGGTTCTTAATTCGGGTGACATGGTCTTGGTTAAAGTAAATTCCTTAGGTCAAGCCGTTTCTTACAAGCTATACCCCAGCCCCACAAGCCCATAACTTCATCCATCACCACATCACCACTTAAAGAGTTTCTATGTCGACTGAATTACCCCTGAATGTTTTAGGCCAACCACTAGTTCCCTGCTCTTTTGATCCTTTGACGGGATTTTTTCGGGATGGTTGCTGCAAAACCAATGAACAAGATCTCGGTAGTCATTTGGTCTGCGCGATAGTCAGCAATGACTTTTTGCAATTTAGCCTTAAGCGTGGCAATGATTTGATTACTCCACGCCCTGAATATCAGTTCCCAGGGCTCATTGCTGGAGATCAATGGTGTCTTTGTTTGAACCGTTGGATCGAAGCTCTAGAAGCCAACTGCGCACCCATGATTAAGCTAGAGAGTACGCACATCAACGCTTTAGAGAAAGTGTCTCTAGAAGTGCTAGAGCAATACGCAGCAATAGAACAGCTATAAGACCCCACTAAGACGAGAGCCAAAGCTTGCGGTAGATTTCTTTTGGATCGTGGTCTTGAGTTTGCTTGGCCACATTGAAGGGTCTACCACCTCTAGGGTCAGTGCCGCGTCCAGCGATGTAGAGCCAATTACCTTGATTGCTATAAACATCATAGTCAATCAGTTGCGACTCAAACCAAGCGGCACCCGCACGCCAATCACCCTGCATGTCATATATCCAATAACTAGCCACAATCTGACGCATCCGATTGGAGAGGTATCCGCTCTGTTGTAACTCGCGCATACCTGCGTCAACTAAAGCAGTTCCGGTGCTGCCTGTGCGCCACTGCTCAAAGCTGGGTGCATAGGATGGCTTTACAGGCACACCAGTTAAACCACTAGCGCGATACAACTTCCGGCCGTATTTGAAGTGAATAAAGCGGAAATAATCTCTCCAGAGCAATTCAAACCAAAGCCAATAAGTACCATCATTAGCGCCATAGCGATTTTCATAATCACTTAATTGCACCGCAATATCTCGCGCTGAAATACAACCTAAAGCTAGCCATGCGGAAAACTTACTGGAGTAATCCATGCCAATGAGTTGATTGCGAGTCTCTTTATAGCTGTCGGGTAAACGCCGCTCTAGATATTGCTTTAGATGAGCCTGCGCATAACTGGCTCCCCCTAATAAATAAGGGTGTAAAACGGATTGTGATCTTGAAGGCAATATGGAGCCCTCAGGCAAAGCCGCCGGTAGCGATGGAATCTTCTCAGGAGCATTGATGGGCTGTGCAAATTTGAGCTCTGCCCGCTCCACCTCACGACGAAATGCAGTAAAGACATCGGGCATTTTTACCAGCTCAAATGGAAAGGTTTGCGGATCCAACATACTCGATAGCCAGAACTCTTTAACCTCAGCACCCTGCTCCTGCAAAATACGTACTTGCTCAATTTCTTCAGGCGCTTCAATTTGCTCGCAATAGATGGCATCGGCAGCATGATCTTTAAATAGTCGCAGCAATACTTCAGCCGACTTACCAGAAAACTCCAGCAAGTCAGAACCCTGTGCGCGTAATTGATACCCCAAGTCATCCAAAGATGCTCGTAAGAAAGCCTGCCGATGGGTTCCCTGTCTCTCAAACCCATAAACTGTTTCCCCCTCTTTCAAGTCATGCACATACACCGGCAAAAGATAATCCGCATGTAAGCAGGCCTGTGTAAATGCCAGGTTATCCGCTAGTCGCAAATCATTGCGAAACCAGTAAATCAATGTGCGCATAGATTAGGTCTCAGTCTTAGCGCTAGGCTTTTTAGAGCGACAGACATCAGAGCAATATTTGACCTCATCCCAGTTTTTAGCCCACGACTTACGCCAGGTCATTTCTTTGCCACAAACCAGACAAGTCTTGCTGGGCAAAAATGATTTATTTCCCTTAAAACCTGCTTT
>NZ_NCFJ01000202.1:0-4207 GCF_002281105.1 Polynucleobacter sp. 35-46-11 | reverse complement strand
CCTATCGCTTTCCAAATGTAGATGAATTTTGGACTTGGTCTAGCGCTGGAGGAAGCCCATCATTTGGTGGCATTCTAAAACCGCAAACTGCTCAAACCTATGAACTTGGTGGCAATTGGCAGATACTCAAAACAAATTTGACTGCAGCAGTTTTTAGCTCAGTTTCTCAAAATGAAATTTTGTACAACCCTGCAACCTACAATAATTCTAATTCACCATATAGCATCAACAGAACTGGTGCAAATCTCAATTTCCTCTCTCCCGTGACTTCTCAACTTTCTATCGGTGGCGGCGGTACAGTGCAAAATGCTTTTTATGCTAACGGGCCCTATCAAAATCAAGCTATTGCACAGGTACCAAACTTATTACTAAATGCTAGAGCTATTTACGTACTAAACAATAATTGGTCTCTTGGTGGTGTAGTAAATTACGTTAGTAATCAGCGTTATGATGCCGCCCCCTCCTACTACAGCAGTCTTAACGTCATGCCGTCATACGCAGTAGGTGACATTTATGCGAACTATAGAATGGGGAATTGGGAAACTCGTTTAACCGTGAAGAATGTTGGTAATGCACAGTACTCAACTTATGGGGGTTATGGTTACGTTCAGTTCCCAAATAACAGTAGCGGAAATAGTTACTACTATTACGCAAATGATCCTAGATCAATTTATCTTAGTGCTAAATATAACTTCTAATCCAGTTAATTGGCACGGATAAATTTATGCAACCCTCAACTCGGACTCATTACCTGACAATCGGCGTTGCATTATTTTTTCTTGCATTCTCTTTGGCAGTGTTTGCTAAACCTCTCACAGTTAGAGATGACCGAGGAGTTGTTGTGGTGTTTGATAAACCACCCCAGCGCGTTGTCAGTCTTCTACCATCACTCACTGAGTCTGTTTGTGCATTAGGAAAGTGTTCAGCATTGGTTGGTGTTGATCGCTTTTCCAATTGGCCTAAATCGATTCAAGGCTTGCCCAAGCTTGGCGGCATTGGAGATATTAATATTGAGCGTATTGTGCAACTCAAGCCGGATGTTGTTTTGCTTGAGAAGGCGTCTCCTGTTATTGCCCGGTTAAATGGATTGGGCATTAAGACTTTTGCGTTGGATATCAAGTCAATGGGAGATGAAGAGCGCGCCCTTCAAAAGCTAGATCTTGTATTAGGTACCTCCGAAAGCGCTCGTGTTTGGAATCAGATACAACAAGAAATCATGCGCGCTCGCAAGCAACTTACAGACAAGGCAGACAATATTCGCGTGTACTTTGAAGTGAATCCAGCTCCCTTTGCGGCTGGTAGCACTTCTTTTATTGGTGAAATTCTTGCACGCTTAAGTTTGATCAATATCATTCCCGAATCTTTAGGGGCTTTTCCGAAGATCAATCCTGAGTTTGTGGTTCAGGCTAAGCCAGATGTCATCCTTCTTACTGAATCAACTGTTGCTGATATTCAGAAACGTCCTGGGTGGAACTCCATTCCAGCAGTTTCCAATAATCGAATTTGTGTATTTACTAGCGAGCAAAATGATGTTTTGGTTCGTCCCGGCCCACGCATGGGTGAAGCAGCGTTGATTATTTCTCAATGCATCCAAGAGAAGATGTCATCATCTCGGTAATGCAGACTAACCATTTTCTAGGCAAGCTATTCGCCCTGCTCATTCTTAGTGCAGCTTTAGTGCTAATGGGTACTCTGCTCGGAAGTACGGGTGCCAGTTGGAATATGTCAGAAACTGATCAAACCGTCTTGTTTGATATTCGGCTACCACGATCATTAGGGGCCTACTTTGCTGGTGCATTATTAGGGCTGGCTGGTGGGATTGCACAGAGCCTATTTCGCAATCCCTTGGCTGACCCCTACCTACTCGGAAGCGCATCGGGTGCCTTGCTTGGGGTTGGCAGCATTCTCTGCCTTGCCTATCTTGGCAATTCTTGGCTAGAAATTATTGGCCTTAATGGCGGCGCCTTTCTGGGGGCGCTGCTTGGAGTGATGGCCTCTCTTCTATTGGCGGGCGGTTATCGCAGCTCTTTACGGCTCTTATTGTCTGGGGTAGTGATCAGCGTGATCCTGGGTGCAGCGAACTCATTATTTACATTTATCCGCCCTGATCTATTTCAAAGCATTCAATCGTTTATGCTGGGCAACACAACTCTTCTCAATTGGTCTGGCGTTGAGATCATGGCAACTGCTTTGCTGATTTGCTTACTCATCACTCTTATCATTAGCCCCGCTCTGGATGCTTTATCACTCGGTGAAAATACCGCCCGCACTCTAGGTTTGCCATTAGATCAACTACGTCTGATATTGATTGGCATTCTTGCTCTTGCAACTGGATGCGCTGTTGCACAGACTGGCTTGGTTGCTTTTGTTGGGCTAGCAGCACCTCATCTAGTTAGGAAGTTTTCTGGCGGACGGCAACGAATACAGCTTTTATTCTCCTGTCTAGGTGGTGGAATCTTATTACTGAGTTCCGATCTGATTGCACGCACTCTCTTTGCACCGATTGAAATTCCAGTTGGTATAGTGACTGCAGTCTTAGGCGGTCTCTATTTGTTGATTCTGCTAAGACGCACTTCTCTTGGAGCGCGCTCATGAAAGCCCGCCAACTTAATGTATACAGAGGTCCTTGCGCCATTCTCTCCGACCTCAATATTGATATTCCACAGGGAAAATGGACTAGCGTTATTGGACCCAATGGCGCAGGAAAATCTTCCCTCTTACAGGCAATGGCTGGGTTACTGAAGTGGGATGGCTCCATCACTATCGACGAAGTTCCTTTATCTGCATTTACCCCAAAAGATCTTGCAAAGAAAATTGCTTGGCTCGATCAAGGCTCGAATAATTCAGAAGAATTTGATGATTCCTTAAGTGCGTATGACACAGTCATGCTGGGACGCATTCCGCATCAGGGGTGGCTGCACCTCCCTTCCAATGCCGATCATATTTCGGTCGAAAGGGCTTTGCAACAGACCGACGCATGGCATTTACGCCATCGTCCCTTACAGCAACTATCTGGGGGAGAGCGTCAGCGAGTTTTATTGGCGCGTCTGCTTGCAGTGGACTCCGACATCCTTCTCATGGATGAGCCCCTGGCCAATTTGGACCCACCTCATCAATCCGATTTTCTGAAATGGCAAAACGACTTACTGACTCAAGGCAAGACCTTAGTGACGGTATTACATGAGATTCAGTTTGCTCTCCGTGCCGACCATTTGGTGATGCTGAGTAAAGGCAAACTACATTTTCAGGGGTCAAACCAAGACCCTAGAACCCATCAGGCCCTAATCGAGCTATTTGATGGGCGCATTCACCTAGAAAAGCTGGGGGATGATTGGGTGGCTTTACCTAAGTAAGCCCAAAACCAGGAGTTTCACAAAGCGTTTTGCTAAGGCTACAATGCCCATATGACCGAGTACACCCCTCATGTCCCAAGTGACCCAACTGAATCTGATTCGATAGCCGAATCATTGCACAGGCTATCTCACAAAATTCAGCTGATCTCCGATGCCGTAAAAGCCTTACATCAAGATCGCAATCAGCTTGAGGCTAAGATTGAAGATGCGCAGAAGCGAATTCAGCACATTTTGAGCCGCCTACCAGAACAGAGTGATGGACGTCAATTGAACTTGCTTGGCGAACCCGTCACGCCACCTAACCCAGAGGATGACAATGAGCCAACAACGCATTGAAGTAACCCTCGCAGGTCAAAAAATCACCTTAGCCACGAGCGCTGAACATGAGCCTTTGCTGCGTGCAGCTTGCACATTAGTGGATGAGCAAATTCAGTTGGCAATCAATGGCGGCAATCGCAGCATCGAACGTGCCAGCATGATGGCCGCGCTGAAAATTGCTGGTGATCTCATTAAATTACAAACCGCGTCACATCAAACCTCTTTGCAGAGCGCTACATCAAATTCCGACTCAGAAGAAATTGCTCGCCTCCAGAAAGAAATTCACTCTCTGGAAGATCAAGTAGATGCTCTGATGCAAACCCTTTCCCTGCCTGGTTCGCCAAGGCCAATAGTTCCTTGAACCGATGCGCAAGCATCCGGAACGATCTTTACACTGTGGGCGTGAGCGTTTCGAATCTTCACAGTGGCAGCCTCGAGCTGTTCACTCCCTGGAGTTCTTAATGCACCCGAAACAGAGTAGCCGTTCCACCTTGAACCTTAGGGTTCAGGATGACGGCCTAGCGGCCAAGGCGGGG
>NZ_NCFJ01000201.1:0-4212 GCF_002281105.1 Polynucleobacter sp. 35-46-11 | reverse complement strand
GGCGATGCTGCGCAATATGTCCAATTCTCTTTTGGAGCACGAAGTGATTAAAACCACTTTGCCAAAAGCAAAAGAATTGCGCATGGTTGTTGAGCCTTTGATTACCTTGGGTAAAAAAGATAACTTAGCAAATCGTCGCTTAGCATTCAATCGCACACGCGATCGCGATATCGTGACCAAACTCTTCACAGAGCTCGGCCCACGTTACGCAACTCGTCCAGGTGGCTACCTTCGTATTTTGAAGTTTGGCTTCCGTCATGGTGACAATGCACCTATGGCTTTGGTTGAGTTGGTAGATCGTCCAGAAGTTGAAGAAACAGCAGTAGCTGAAGAGGCTTAAGCCCTTTATCAAGATTAAAAGCCAGGCTTCGGTCTGGCTTTTTTCATTTATACGATTATAAATAGGCTATGACCCAAGATAAATCTATCGAGTTATTGATTATCGTAACCACCTTTGCATCGCTGGAGGGTGCAAAGAAAATGGCACATCAATTGATTGAAAGCCGTCTGGCTGCCTGCGTGCAAATTCAGGAGGGCGTTCATTCCGTTTTTCGATGGGAAGGCAAGGTTTGCGAAGGAAATGAAGTCCTTTTAACAGCAAAAACGGTAGTTGATAAATGGATGGATACTTCTAATTTCATAAAAAGTCATCATCCCTATGATTTGCCGGAAGTGATTGCTTATGCCCCTGAAAAATATGAAGCCCAGTATGGCAAGTGGGTACAGGCCGAGTTAAAGTGAGCCCCATGAGATTGATTAATAAATTCATCCCGGTATTAACTGCTTTCCTATTCTTCGTTGGTAGTGCTTTTGGAGCCCCAGAATTTCTTCCTCCTGAGAAAGCATTTCAGGCCGAAGCAACCTGGGCAACAAATACAAATGACATTGAGGTGGAAATATTTCCAGCCAAGGGTTACTACATCTATCAAGAATCCCTGCATTTTAAGATGGGCTCCGAGCCCAATAAATTAGGGCTTGTAAAGGCATCACTCCCTGCTGGGGTTGAAAAGTATGACGAAACTTTTCAAAAGAAAATGCAGGTTTATAAGCAGGCATTTCTTCTCACGCTAGATAAAAAAACAGAAATAGGAAAGCCGCTGTATTTTGAGTTGGAATTACAGGGCTGTGCTGAAGCTGGGATTTGTTATCCACCCATGATCCTGAAGTTTTTACTTGCAGGACCTGGTGTGAAGGCTAGCCCAATACCGGAAATGTTGGATGGGGCAGGAGTAAGCAATACCACCAAAAAAGAATTGAGCTTAATGGATGTATGGCGTGAGCGTGATGACGTTAATGCCATTAGTCGCTTTTTAGAAAGCACGCCAACCGGATATCTTTTCCTAGCTTTTTTCATTCTGGGTCTGGCATTAGCCTTCACTCCATGTGTTCTTCCGATGCTACCTATCCTGTCGAGCATCGTATTTGGAGCACAGGGCAAGCAATCGATTACTAAGACCCGTGCAAGTCTCTTGGCAGCAGCCTATGTGCTCGGAATGGCCTGTGTCTACGCATTGGCGGGGGTCTTAATGGCAGCCTTAGGTGGTAGCGTTCAAAGAGCCCTACAGAGCCCCATAGCGCTAATTGGGTTTGCATTGTTGCTATTGGCCTTATCCGGCAGTTTATTTGGGCTATACGAACTCAGAATGCCCCAATCTTGGCAGCAAAAGGTGGATCAATTGGCGGGGCGTCACAAGGGTGGCAGTTTTGCTGGTGCCTTTGTTTTGGGTGGAATTTCAACGTTGGTAGCGAGCCCTTGTATTACAGCCCCTTTGGCTGGCGTACTCGCTTTTATTGCCCAAACAGGATCAATGAGTTTGGGGGCGGGCCTTCTCTTTGTGATGGCTTTAGGCATGGGTTTGCCACTCCTCTTTATTGCTATTGAGGCGCGCATCCTTATTCCGTCCACTGGCATTTGGATGGTTTGGCTGCAAAGAACCTTGGGCGTCTTATTGGTTGCAACTGCAGCCTGGATTGCATCTCCTTTAATACAAACCAATGGTGGCGAAGCTGGCAAGACAATGGCCAATGGTCAGCGTCAACACCAGATTGGAAAAGCTAGTTTTGCTGTGATTGACTCTAGTGCTCAGTTGGATCAATTTTTATCCCAAGCAAAAGAGCAAAAGAAATTAGTACTCTTAGATTTTTATGCGGACTGGTGTATCTCTTGCAAGGAGATGGAGGTCAATACTTTTGCCAACCCCGAGGTAAATCAAGAACTGCAGAAATTTATTTTGCTGCAAGCTGATGTAACAAAGAACAGCCCAGATAATCAGGCTTTATTGAAACGGTTTGGATTATTTGGCCCGCCTGGAATTTTGATTTTTGATCTCAACTCAGAAGAGTTAAAAGATCAACGCGTGATTGGCTATATGCCACCACAACGTTTTGCTGAGCGACTGAAAAAAGTATTAGAAAATTGAATCACCTGAGACTGGATAAGTAAAAACTTATTCAGTCTTCATTATTAAAGTTATTTACTTGCCTTGATAAGGCGAGCAGCCTCAAGCGCGAAGTAAGTCAAGATGCCATCTGCGCCAGCACGTTTAAATGCAAGCAAAGATTCCATCATCACAGCGTCGTGATCAAGCCAGCCGTTTTGTGCGGCAGCTTTGAGCATAGCGTATTCGCCACTTACCTGATAGGCAAAGGTGGGGTAATTAAATTCATCGCGGACTCTGCGTACGATATCCAGGTAAGGCATACCAGGTTTGACCATCACCATATCAGCGCCTTCACTGATATCGAGAGCAACCTCCCTTAAAGCCTCATCAGTATTGGCGCAATCCATTTGGTAAGTTTTCTTATCAGCCTTGCCCAAATTTTTTGCCGAACCTACTGCATCACGAAATGGGCCATAAAAAGCCGAAGCGTATTTGGCTGAGTAAGCCATGATGCGAGTATGTATAAGCTTATTTTGCTCTAGCGCTTCACGAATTTTTCCAATTCGACCATCCATCATGTCTGATGGTGCGACGATATCAACACCAGCTTGGGCTTGAGCAACAGCTTGTTGCACCAAGATTGCTGTGGTCTCATCATTCAGAATACGACCTTGGTCATCTAATACACCATCTTGACCATGACTTGTGTAAGGATCAAGTGCGACATCTGTCATGATGCCCAAATTAGGAAAGCGTTTCTTGAGTTCACGCACTGCAGTTGGAATTAATCCATTGGGATTAAAAGCTTCTTTCCCATCAGGGGTTTTCAGGGATGCATCAATCACCGGAAAGAGTGCCATCACAGGAATACCTAATGAAACGCATTCTTCAGCGACGCTAAAAAGTAAGTCGAGCGATACACGACTGACGCCTGGCATCGAAGCAACAGCTTGAGATTGATTTTTACCCTCTAACAAAAATACGGGATAGATGAGATCGCTTGCACTCAGATGATTTTCTTGCATCAGGCGACGGGACCAATCATCACGTCGCATGCGACGAGGACGATGAGCCGGAAAGTTCAATAAAGAGTTAGCTTGTGATTTCATCTTCTTGAGTCTCTGCTTCAAATAACCATTTAATGACAATATTGTCGGCTTCTTCAAGACCAATACGCTTGGTGCTCGAGAATAATTGTGCCGTAAGTTGTTTGGATTCACCGTCGCCATCAGGCAAGGCTGGATCGTATTGCTGTAATTGTTTGCGTACCGCCTCCAAAGCATGCTTGCACTCACTTTTATTGAGCTTGTCGCACTTGCTGAGCAAAATATGGATTGGTTTGCCAGTAGGAACAAACCACTGAATCATTTGCTCATCCAGATCGGTGATACCGCGCCTGGAGTCCACAATCAAGATCATGCCCACCAGTTGCTCCCGCTCCTGCAGGTAATCGCTTAGAAGGGCATTCCAGTGGTATTTGGTCTCATGATTGACTGCTGCATAGCCATAGCCAGGCAAATCCACTAGATAGGCTAAAAGATCGTCTTTTGCAAAAAGCCCAAAATAGTTAATGTGCTGAGTACGTCCTGGCGTTTTACTGGCAAAAGCGAGGCGTTTTTGGTTGCAAAGTATGTTAATTGCGCTAGATTTACCCGCATTTGAGCGCCCAGCAAATGCCACCTCTCGGAGTGGAGTGGCAGGCAGGCAATGGGTGTCATTGACTGTGGTCGCAAATCGGGCTTGAAAGAGTTTAGACATGTCCAGAAGCTATTGTAAAATCACGCAAAATCATGAAATATCTCATGGTGTTGGGTAAAAGGTTGTAAAAGTA
>NZ_NCFJ01000200.1:0-4218 GCF_002281105.1 Polynucleobacter sp. 35-46-11 | reverse complement strand
AGCAGCTGAATTGCTGACTGAAAGTTTAGAGAGTTTTTCCTTAGACCTCCACGCAGATTCTGGTAACGACCACAACCCACCCCAGATAGCTTTGTCCGGGCGCCTCTGCAGTAAGACTGAATCGCCATGTCTCAGTAGCAACATATCGCAATTAAATTCAGGGGATTTTGCTTTGATTACCTTGCGAGGCAATACCAAAACCCGATCGCTGAGATTGGCTTGGCATTCTTTTTCAAATGGGCATTTTCTCTCGCCACTCAAACACACCGGCTTACGAGAAGTACACCACGTTGCCCCAAAATCCATCAGAGCCTGTGTGTATACCGGCATATCCGAAGAATTTTTAGGAAGGAGTGTCTTGGCTAGTGACCATAACTCTTCATTCACTGCCTTTTCTTGGATAGCGCCATCTACACCAAATAGTCTTGCCAAAATACGCTTGACGTTTGCATCAAGAATGGGTGCTCGCTCATGAAATGCAAAAGCAGCTATAGCACCTGCTGTAGACCTACCAATGCCCTTGAGTTGTTCAAGCAACATCGGATCCTCTGGAAACTTTCCTCCAAATTCCAGCATCACTTGTTTGGCACAAGCGTGAAGATTGCGAGCACGCGTGTAATAACCAAGTCCTGCCCATTCGGCTAAAACATCATCTACCGGTGCAGCAGCCAATCTCTTAACATTCGGAAAACGTTTCATGAAACGCGGATAACGCTCTAGAACAGTCGCTACTTGAGTTTGTTGCAGCATGATTTCAGATACCCACACTGCGTATGGATCTCGAATACTCTGCCATGGCAAGCCTTGACGCCCGTCTTTACCATGCCAAGCAATAAGCTTGGTGGCGAAATGCTTAATCAACGCTTCTGACATTGAGGGCAAAAATAAGTGGAGCGTTGACCCTGCACTATTTGTTTAATCGGCGTCTTACATACCTTGCAGGGCTGATCTTTGCGATCATAGACTTTAGTTTGCACCATGAAGTGACCTGGGTCGCCCTCGCTATTCACAAAGTCTTTCAAAGAACTGCCGCCTGCAGCAATCGCTTTTTTCAAAATCAATCTCACTGCATTAGCCAGTCTCGAACATTGTGGACGCGTTAGCTTTCCAGCAGCCTTTGCTGGATGGATGCCAGCCTCAAATAAACTTTCCGAGCAATAGATATTGCCGACACCTACTACCGCCTGTCCTGCTAATAAAAACTGCTTCACGGCAACACTGCGCTTGCGTGAGCATTGATATAAGACATCTGTGCCGAGATCACCTTCAAACTCTGCTGAAAATGGCTCAACCCCGAGTTTTTGCAAGAGTGGGTTTTTCTCAATCGGCCCTTTAGATTTCGGGTGCCACAAAACGGCACCAAACTTTCGGGGGTCATGCAGACGTAAACTGAGCTTGCCAAACTCGAATGTCACGCGATCATGCGGTTTCAGGGTGTCGCTGCTGGGCAGCACGCGCAAGGTACCTGTCATTCCTAAGTGCAGCAATAAATACCCGGCCTCAAACTCCATTAAGAGGTATTTGCCTCTGCGTTCTATTCCATAGACTTTCTGGCCAGAAAGTAGTGCATTTAAATTGCTCGGCACCGGCCAACGCAGTCGACCATCAATAATTTTGACCGCGCTCACCCTACGCCCCTCTAAGTGGGGCGCAATACCCAAGCGGGTAACTTCAACTTCTGGGAGTTCAGGCATAAATGGATTGTAGATTCGCGGATTAGAATGTGCTCATGACCAAATTTTCATTAAAGCCTTCTTTAAGGGTCTTATTGCTCGCAGGCGGACTTGGCCTAGGCCTTTCTTCCGGCTATGCTATCGCCCAAAACAGTAGCCTGGATAGCGGTCAAGCTGTATTTGAAGTCTTGGCCTCCGAAATTGCCCTGCAACGCGGCGAAGCTGGTCTGGCATACACAACCTATTTAGAACTCGCTCGCCAACTCGATGATCCCCGTTTAGCCCAAAGGGCTATGGAGATAGCCATTACTGCCGGTGCGCCTGATTTAGCGCTGCAAGCAGCTCAAACCTGGGATAGTTTGGCAGGGCCCAAGCAAACCAAACCCAAAGAAGTGCTTGTCACACTCTTAATCTTGAATCAACGCTGGTCAGATGCAGTCAAACCCGCCATCTCCCTTCTAAATCAGCAAACTCCGGCGCAGCGTGAAAAAACTTTGCTACAGATTCAGTCACTACTCGCTAAGGCAAACAATGAATCAGAGGCCTTAAGAGCTTTTTATGAAATCGTCTCATCATTAAAGCCAGAGCCAAAAGATCCTGGGCTGCTCTATACCTATGCCATGTCTGCTGAAAAATCTGGGCACATGGATGTGATGGAAAGAACTTTGCGAGAAATCTTGCGCAAGAATCCAAATGACGTCAATAGCCTCAATGCACTTGGATACTCTCTAGCCGATCGAAACCAAAAATTACCCGAAGCGCTCAAGCTCATTAGTAAAGCAAATCAGCTCTCACCTAAAGACGGTTTTATTTTGGATAGTCTTGGTTGGGTGAACTTTCGCATGGGCAAAAATACTCTTGCGCTCGAACAACTTCAACAAGCATTCAACATGAAGCCTGAGGCAGATATTGCGGCACATATCGGTGAAGTGTTGTGGGTTATGAATCGCCCAATCGAAGCGGAAGATATGTGGCGCAAAGGGCAGCAATTGGATGCTAACAACCCTACCCTTAAGGAAACTTTGAAGCGCTTAAAGCCCGATTGGTCTGTGGCTGATACCGCCCTAAAAGGCTCATGGGACGGGCGTTTTGCCGTGAAAGTCACCGGCCTTACTGAAAGTAAAAATCAAGGTGGATCAGGTGGATTTACCTTGACTCAAGATGCGCTTACTGACGTTTTAGAAATTCGTAATCCAGTGGGCGGCTCCATTGCCAAAATTACGATTAAACCTGGTGAGGCGATTCTGGAGCGCGACGGTCAACTCACTACAGCAATTGATGCTGATACTCTTATTCAAAATGCATTAGGTCTTCCACTTCCAGCCCGCGGTTTATCTGACTGGTTACGTGGACAAACCCGCCCTGGTAGCAATGCCAGTGTGGAGCGAAATGCAGAGGGGCAAGTCAGCAAAATTACACAAGACGGCTGGACCTTAAATTACAACTGGAATGATGCTCAGCGCTTAGAAAAACTGACGATGACTCGCAGCTCGAATATCGGATCGATTGATATCCGCTTGGTATTTGATACTCCGAACGAGTAAAGCATAAATCATGAGTAATGCGATAGAACTAGCTTGCCCCGCAAAGCTCAATCTCTTTTTGCATATTGTTGGGCGCCGTGATGATGGCTACCACCTACTGCAATCCGTTTTTCAACTGATTGATTGGTGCGATGCTCTGACCTTGAAGCGCATTCCGGAAAACAAAGTTTGCCGCATCAATCCCATTCCTGGAGTCCCTCCTGAGCAAGACTTGGTCGTTCGTGCAGCTCAACTCCTCAAGGAGCACTGCGGGACTGATCAGGGAGTTGAAATCAGTCTCACAAAAAATATTCCAATGGGTGCTGGCCTTGGTGGCGGATCCTCTGATGCAGCATCCACCCTGATCGGATTAAATACCCTTTGGGATCTTCATCTCGATATCGCCACTCTTTGCCAATTTGGCCTAAAACTTGGCGCTGACGTGCCATTTTTCATCTTTGGCCAAAATGCTTTTGTTGAAGGGATTGGGGAGAAATTACAGGCCATTTCCTTGGAAACCCAAGACTTTTTGGTGATCTTCCCCAACAAGGGGGTCGCTACTGCTCAGATTTTTCAAGACCCTCAATTGACCCGAGATCACGCTCCGATTACAATAGATGGCTTTCTTGCATCGCCAAGGTCATATCAGTCGAATGATTGTCAGGCAGTAGCGGTGCAGAAATGTCCTGAAGTGAAGCAAGCATTAGATTGGATTTACAAGGCAGTGCCAAACTCGGCTCCTTGTATGTCCGGCTCCGGAAGTAGCGTTTTTGCCGCCTTAGACCCTAAGACGGACACCGCAAATCTGGAAATTCTTCTGCAAAATCTTCCAAAGGGATGGATAGGTCGAATTGTTCGGGGGCTAAATAAAAATCCCGCTTACAATTTGATTTCTTCAGATTGACCTGTAGGGGAATCGCCAAGCTGGTTAAGGCACTGGATTTTGATTCCAGCATGCGAAGGTTCGAATCCTTCTTCCCCTGCCAACTACTGTAGATACGACCAAAAGACATCCATTCGAC
>NZ_NCFJ01000199.1:0-4221 GCF_002281105.1 Polynucleobacter sp. 35-46-11 | reverse complement strand
ATCTCAGCCAAAGCGGCAAGACGGGGGTCAGGAACCTCAACCACACCCACATTGGGCTCGATCGTGCAGAAAGGATAGTTTTCCGCCGCGATTCCAGCTTTGGTAAGCGCGTTAAAGAGGGTAGATTTGCCGACGTTAGGCAGGCCGACGATGCCACATTTCAAAGACATAGCCGTATTGTAAAGGGCTAGTTTCGATATCATCGAGATATGTCAGAAGTTCAACAAAATTCCTCCGCTAAGTTGCCTAAAAATACCACCCAAATCAGGGGGGTTGATGTCGTCGTGGTGGGTGGAGGCATAGCAGGCAAGGCTTGCGCATTGGGTCTGGCCCAACTTGGACTTCAAACCATTCAAATTTCCCCCGACCTAGGGCAAGCGGTTCCCGCACCCCACGGCAATCAATGGGGGCAACGCATTTACGCCTTTTCTCCTAGCACCCAAAAATTACTTGCCCATCTACAGATTTGGGATGCAATTGATCACAGCCGGATGCAGCCCGTTCGAGATATGCGGATTTTTGGCGATCGCGGAGAAAAGCAGGATCAACTGCACCTATCTGCTTTTGAGGCTGGTACACCCCAATTAGCCTGGATTGGCGAATCGAATGTGATCGAGCACACTCTAGATCAAGCCTCACGCTTCCAAAATAAATTAGAGCGCATCAGCGATGCAGTCGAAAGTATTGAAGTAGATTCCGATGGGGCAACACTTCACCTCACAAATGGATCCACTCTACGCGCTCAACTCGTCATTGCTGCGGATGGAGCCAATTCACCTATACGTACTGAGCTAGGCATTTCTATAAAAGAAGAAAGTTATTCACAAAGTGCTGTAGTGGCTAATTGGATTTGCAGTAATGCACATTTAGAAACGGCCTACCAGTGGTTTTTGCCAGGGGGCGATATTGTGGCTATGCTGCCCTTACCGAACAAACAAGTTTCTATGGTGTGGTCTACTTCACCAGAAAATGCAGCGGAACTTTTAAAGCTAGATCAAGCAGCGTGGAATGATCGGTTTTCCTCAATTGCTCACGGAGCAATTCTTGCTCAACTTGGGGCTCTTAGCCTTAATTCAACGCCAGCCGCTTTTCCACTCAGACGAATTCGGGCAAGTCGCTTTATTGGCCCAGATGAAAATCCTAAGGTTGTGCTGATTGGTGATGCTGCCCATGTGATGCATCCCTTAGCTGGCCAGGGCTTGAACCTAGGATTAAGAGATGTAGCAACCCTGCTCCATATCTTGAGTCAACGTGAATCCTTCCGACTGCCAAACGATAAAGTTTTATTGCGTCGCTACGAGCGCCAACGTCAAGGTGATACCAGCGCTCTGCTCTGGGTGACAGACAAACTGAAGAAGCTATTTTCAGCAAGTAGTAGCACTGAAAAGCAATTACGCAATTGGGGACTGGGTATGGTCAATCGTAGTCACTTTATTAAACGGCGCCTTATTGAACGCGCCCTTGGAGATACTGATTTTGAATAAATTATTTTCTACAGTTGCCTTAGCTTGCTCTCTCACTTTTTTAGCGGGAGTAGTCAACGCACAATCGGAGCAACAAGTCCGATCTGAGTTACAAAAAAAGATTGGCCCAAACACCAAAATCAAAGGCGTCTCTCAATCACCCATTCCGGGAATATATGAGGTCTTGGTTGGAAATGATGTGTTTTATACCGATGCAAACAGCAAATACTTAATCCAGGGTGAAATCATTGAGATAGCCACAGGAAAAAATATTACCGAACAAAAGCAAGCAGATCTGAATCGCATTAAGTGGTCTGAGCTCAATCCAGCAAATGCATTAAAAGTAGTGCGTGGTAATGGCAGTAGGCAGCTGGCTATTTTTTCAGATCCAAATTGCGGCTACTGCAAGCGTTTGGATAAATCGTTGCAGCAACTAGATAACGTGACTATCTACACTTACTTAATTCCAATTCTGTCAGCCGACTCTGCACAGAAATCTAAACAAATTTGGTGCGCTGCTGACCCCCAGAAAGCTTATGTTGATTGGATGATTAATGGTGTTGCGCCCAGCGGCAAAAGCGACTGTGCCACTCCTTTAGATAAGAATATGGCCTTTGCCAAAACCTATGGCATAACAGGGACCCCAACTATTTTCTTTACTGATGGAAGTCGCTTCCCGGGTGCCGTTCAAATTACCGATATTGAAAAGAAATTTAGCAGCCTGAAGCAATAGGTGTAATAGGCAATAGTGATGAACAAATTAAATAACTCTGATCTACCTGTAATTCAATACACCATTTGGGCAGCTGATCTGCATGGTCACCGCTTTCATGTGAAGTTGCATATTGAAAACCCATTACCCAATGGACAAATTCTGCAAATACCCGCATGGATTCCAGGTAGCTATTTGATTCGAGACTTTAGTAAGCAAATTGAAACGATTGAAGCATTCGCACTTGATAACCCAAATGACGCGCTACCGTTAGAACGGATTGATAACAATCATTGGCGCTTGCCCCAGGTAGCTGGCGCAGTAGAAATCCTCACAACCGTTTATGCATTTGATTCTTCAGTGCGCGCCGCCTATCTCGATACTGAGCGTGCGTTTATTAATCCAAGCAGCTTATGTTTAGCAGTTAAAGGTCAAGAGTCTTTACCCTGCGCTTTAGTGTTGATTCCACCAAAAGATGCTTGTGCAAACTCATGGGCCGTTCAGACAGGCTTGCAGCCCGCTAAAGTAGATAGTCAAGGTTACGGCTTTTATCTTGCCAAAAACTATGATGACTTACTGGACCATCCGGTTGCCATGGGTGAGTTTCAGATTGCCCATTGGAAATCCAATGGTGTATCACACAGCATGGCGATACAAGGATGTATTCATGAAATTGATCTAGAGCGCTTAGCCACAGATCTTCAGGCTATCTGTACTTGTACCATCAACCTCTTTGAACCCAAGACTAAAAAAGCACCCTTCCAGAATTATTTATTTTTAGTTAATGCCGCTCTTTCTGGATACGGTGGACTCGAGCATCGTAATAGTACTGCCCTACTATGTCGTCGAGATCAGATTCCTCAAGTGAATACCCCTTTAGATGAAGTATCCTATCGTGAGTTTTTGGGTCTCTGTAGTCATGAGTATTTTCATGCTTGGTTAGTAAAACGTATTCAACCTAAAGCATTCCAACCCTATCAACTTGATCGCAGAAACCATACTCGCTTACTCTGGTTATTTGAAGGCTTTACAAGTTACTACGATGACTTGCAATTATTCCGCAGCAAACGAATTGATCTGAAGACTTACCTTAAGCTAGTCGCGAATAATTGGAATGGAATTTTACGCGGCCCAGGAAGACTAAAGCAAAGCCTTGCAGATAGCTCTTTTGATGCATGGACTAAGTACTATCAGGCTGATGAAAACACACCAAATGCGGTCGTAAGTTACTACGGCAAAGGCGCCTTGCTCGCGCTAGGTTTAGATCTCAAGATCCGCGCATTTACAGGCAACCGTCAATCCTTAGATGATTTGATGCGTCTCATCTGGCAAACCCATGGAGTCACGCTAGATGGCATTGCTGAAAATGGCTTAGATGGCTTGATGTTGAAATTGCTTGGCAAAGAATTCTCCAAAACTTGGAATGAATTTAAATCTCGTTATATTTTTAGCGCTCAAGATATTCCAATTCAAAAATGGATTGATTCAAAAACGATTTCGGTTGAACCGAAAGCCCATTCCAAGCTTGAGAAGATCAAACTGCAATTGGGGTTGCGCCATAGCGATATCAATGGTTGGCTCAAGGTGACGCATGTACTTGATGGTGGAGCTGCACAGTTAGCGGGTCTAGCTCCTGGAGATCTATTAGCCAGCATCAACGGTGAACGCATTACTACCTCCCGCTGGGATAAGGTGTTATCTAGCTTGATCACAGGGCAAGTCATTCAGATTTGCTTTTACCGAGATGATTTAGAGCATGAGTGCATGACTGTTCTTGAGGATGATCAAATTCCAACTCAATACACCCTGACACCTGCTGAGTAATGCATTCGTTTTCTGCAGCTGACATTCCAGAGGACTGGCGCACCCTACTCGGGGATTATTTTGAGTCTGCAGAGTGGCAAACACTGCAGACCAATCTTCGGTCTGAGCTAAATAGGGATGTAGAAAAAATTTGCCCTGAGCCGCAGAATTTCTTCAAAGCACTGACATTAACCCCGCTTACCAAGGTCAAGGTCGTGATTTTGGGGCAGGATCCGTATCACT
>NZ_NCFJ01000198.1:0-4239 GCF_002281105.1 Polynucleobacter sp. 35-46-11 | reverse complement strand
GTGTATTTGGTGCCCAGGAAGGGACTCGAACCCCCACAACCTTACGATCGCCAGCACCTGAAGCTGGTGCGTCTACCAATTTCGCCACCTGGGCATGCCATTATTATAAAGGTATGTGCCTTGTGGCCTACCCTCTAACCCCTTTTGGCTTTTTCCCTTCAGACTTAGTGGTTTGATACAGTAGCCTAAGCAAGAATAATGATTGATATATAAGGCATGAATTGCCGAAGGAATTAAATGCGTAAAGCAAAAAACTTGGTGCCACGAGAGGCTGACCGCTTAGGTACAGTCCAAGGTCACCGAGATGGATTTGGATTTGTAATACCGGATGATGGTGGAGAAGATATTTTTCTTTCTGAAAGAGAAATGTCCCGCGTTATGCACGGTGATAGGGTCAATGTCAGAGTATTGGGAACAGATCGTCGTGGTCGACCAGAGGGTCAGATCGTTGATGTGATTCTGCACGCAAATAAAGTCGTCATTGGCCGCCTCTTAAATGAGAATGGCGTTTTGATTGTTGCGCCAGAGGATAAACGCATTGGTCACGATATCTTGATTCCACCAAAGGGTCAGGGTAATGCCAAATTGGGTCAAGTAGTGAGCGTTGAGATCATTGACTATCCAGATAGCTATCGTCAAGCCGTTGGCCGCGTTGTTGAAGTGCTTGGTGAAATTGACGACCCTGGTATGGAAATTGAAATCGCCGTTCGCAAGTATGGCGTCCCGCATGAGTTTTCAGCGGCTGTTAAAAAAGAAGCGGCTGCCTTGCCCGATACAGTTCAGCAATCCGACCTTGAAGGTCGAGTTGATTTACGTGATGTCCCTTTAGTCACCATCGATGGTGCCGATGCTCGCGACTTCGATGATGCGGTATATTGCGAACCGGTGATGTATGGCAAGAGCAAGGCTTGGCGCCTGATTGTTGCCATTGCTGACGTATCCCACTATGTAAAGCCAGGCCAACCCTTAGATGATGAAGGCCTGCTGCGTGCAACGTCGGTGTATTTCCCGAGACGGGTAATACCAATGCTGCCTGAGAAGATCTCTAACGGTCTTTGTTCTTTGAACCCTGGTGTTGATCGTCTCTGTATGGTGTGTGACTCAGTTGTGGATAACAACGGAGTAGTGTTGGCATACCAGTTCTATCCAGCGGTAATGCATTCTGCACAACGTTTTACCTACGATACAGTGTGGGAGATACTTTCTAATAGCAAGGGTCCTGAAGCAACGCGTTTTGCTGATTTCAGGCCTTTACTGACAAATCTCTATTCTCTGTACAAAATTTTATTAGATGCACGTCAAAAACGGGGCGCTATCGAATTTGAAACTACTGAAACTCAAATTATCAGTAACGAGCTGGGTAAGATTCTGCGAATCGAGCCGCGTTTGCGCAACGATGCGCATCGCCTCATTGAAGAGTGCATGTTGACAGCTAACGTCTGTGCAGCAGATTTTATCGATCAGAATAAGCATCTCAGCTTGTATCGCGTTCACGGCGAACCTTCTGAAGAAAAGTTAGTCACCTTGCGCCAAGTATTGCGCACCTCTGGTTTGTCATTAGGTGGTGGTGAAAAGCCAAAGCCAAAAGACTATGCCAAGCTCATGCGCGAAATCAAAGAGCGTCCTGATGCCAATATGCTTCAGTCCGTTGTTTTACGTTCTATGCAGCAGGCGATGTATCAGCCGGATAACGAAGGCCACTTTGGACTTGCCTATCCAGCGTATTCGCATTTCACTAGCCCGATTCGTCGCTACCCCGATTTATTGACTCATCGAGTTATTAAAGCGATTCTGGCCAAGAAGCCCTATACACCTGTATTGCCGCCAACCGTCCCGCTCAACCTTACTTTGCCACGCAAGGGTAAGGGTCGTGAAAATGCGGTTAATGCTAAGAAGTCTCACAGTGATGCGAAAGAAGCTGCTGCCAAAGGTACACGCTTGCCTAAATTACCAAAGGGTGCGAATGCTGCTTTGCCTATTTGGGGTCAGCTGGGTGTGCATTGCTCATCTAATGAGCGTCGTGCAGATGAAGCATCTCGTGATGTCGAAGCATGGCTCAAGTGTTATTACATGCGAGATCATTTGGGTCAAGAGTATGCTGGCACCGTTACTGGTGTAGCTTCTTTTGGTTTATTTGTGCAGCTAGAAAATCTCTTTGTTGAGGGCATGATTCATGTCACAGAATTGGGTGGCGATTACTTTCAGTATGACGAAGCCCGACAAGAGTTGCGTGGCGAGAGAACAGGTATTCGCTATCGCTTAGGTGATCGTGTGCATGTCTTAGTCAGCCGCGTTGATCTTGACGCCCGCAAGATTGAATTTAGCTTGGTGAAGTCTGTTGGTCTAGAGCCAGGTGGTACAACGAATCGCCGTCAAATTATTTTAGCTAGCGATACTGGCAGACCCAATAAAAAGGCATCTCCAAAGAAGGGTCGCCCTGGCAGTAAAGAGCCGCAGAAGCATTCTGGAGTTAATGTGAATGCCGCAAAGTCTGCCGGTAATTTGGGTGCCAATCAGTCTAAGAATCAGGCTGGAAGAACGGCCAGTAAAGTTGCCAAGTCAGGCAAGTCCGGTAAACCAACTAGACCAGCTGGTAAGCCTGCTGGCACTAAACCACCTGTCCGCAGTACTAAAGCGCGTCGCAAATAATTAGCAATACAGGATGAGATAAGTAAAGATGAAGCAAATATTGGTGGGTTTTCATGCAGTGCAAGCGCGTTTGCGAGTTGATGCCGCAAGTCTGAAGTCAGTTTATTTTGATCCTAGCCGTCGTGACCGTCGTATGGGTGATTTTCTTAAGCAAGCTGAAGAGATTTTGGGTGAAAGATTGCATGCAGCCGATGCTGAACGTCTTCATAAACTCGCTGGCCATGATCGCCATCAAGGTGTAGTCGCTTTAGCAGAGAAGATGACCATCGCCCGAACTATTACCGAGGTGGTTGAAGATGCGGAGAGTAATCAAAGTAAAGTAATGTTCTTGGTATTGGATGGTGTTACAGATCCCCATAATTTCGGTGCATGTTTACGTGTTGCTGATGGCGCTGGTGTTGATGCAGTAGTGATCCCTAAAGATCGCTCGGCCTCTATCAATGCGACTGTGAGCAAGGTATCTAGTGGCGCTTCTGAAGTAATGCCAGTGATTACCGTTACCAACTTAGTACGCAGCATGAAAGAAATGCAAGAAGCGGGTGTTTGGTTAATTGGCACTGACGATGAAGCTGAAAAGTCTATTTATGATCTGGATCTCACTGGTCCGATTGGTATCGTCATGGGCGCAGAGGGTGAGGGTATGAGACGCTTAACGCGCGAGACTTGTGACGAGTTGGTGCGTATTCCGATGAAGGGCGTTGTTGAGAGTTTGAATGTTTCTGTAGCGAGTGGCGTATGCTTGTACGAAGCACTAAGACAGCGCTTGGCTAAAGAGCCTAAATAAGTAGTAAATCCATCAATTTGCTCAAGGGGCTTCTATGAAATGCAATATTGGACATACTGACCGCGTTCTACGAATGACTATTGGCGTCACCCTGATGGGGCTTGCTGGTTTTGGTATTACTGGCCCTTGGGCGTGGATCGGCATTATCCCTTTGCTGACTGGGATGATGGAAAATTGCCCCGCCTATATTATTTTGGGTATCAGTACCGCTAAGAAGTAATTTGCTAGTTGATTAGCAAAACATTAGGCAATTAGCTGCTGAATGAATTGCTCTAATTGAGCTGGCGGTAGTGCGCCACTAATGCGATGCACTTCTTTACCGTTTTTAAATCCCGCTAGCGTTGGTATTGAGCGGATATTCCATTTCGATCCGAGCATTTGTTCTGCCTCGGTGTTGACTTTGACAAACAAGACCTGATTTGCGTGAGCAATAGCGCTTGCCTGAAAGGTAGGACCAAACATCTTGCATGGCCCGCACCATGGTGCCCAAAAGTCGACTATTACCGGCATTGTTGATTGAGTCACTAGTTCGCTGAAGTTTGCCGCAGTGGCATTGATGGGGAGTGAAAGAAGCTCCTGTTTGCAAACGCCACAAACTGGTGTCTGATTGAGTTTTTCAGCAGGGACGCGATTTGCTTTATTGCAATGTGGGCAATGGATAATCATGATTACTCCTCAAAAGTTTAGTCTAGTGACTTAATTACTTAAAAGAATTTCTAATTTTTCTGTATCGATACAGAAATTGCGTATGCCTTCTGCAAGCTTTTCTGTGGCCATAGCATCATTATTTAACTGCAATCTAAAGT
>NZ_NCFJ01000197.1:0-4248 GCF_002281105.1 Polynucleobacter sp. 35-46-11 | reverse complement strand
CCTAGTGAACTTATCTGGTCGTGGCGATAAAGACATGCATACCGTTGCACAAGCTACCGGCTCAGAGGGTTAGTACAAACCCATCACGATCATCTATAAAAATAATAAACACGAATTGCCATGTCTAAAATTACCGCTCTCTTTAATGAACTAAAAGCTACTGGAAAAAAAGGGCTGATTCCTTTTATTACGGCAGGCGACCCTGACCCAAAACTTACTGTTGAGTTGATGCATGCATTGGTTCGTGGTGGTGCTGATGTGATTGAACTCGGTGTTCCTTTTTCCGATCCAATGGCGGATGGTCCAGTGATTCAGCGCTCGTCTGAAAGAGCGCTTACTCAAGGCGTCACTTTGCATGGCTGCTTAGAAATGGTGAAAGAATTCCGTAAGCTTGATCCCAATACTCCAGTAGTCTTAATGGGCTATGCCAATCCAGTGGAGCAAATGGGTTCGGAGCGATTTGCAGCGGAGGCGAAATCTGCTGGTGTTGATGGTGTCTTGGTTGTGGATTACCCACCTGAAGAGTGCGTTGATTTTGCTGCCAGCATGAAAGTAGCAGGAGTTGACCCCATCTTTCTATTGGCTCCAACATCATCACCAGAACGAATAAAGGATGCTGCCAAAATAGCTTCTGGTTATATCTATTACGTATCCATGCGGGGTGTTACAGGCGCATCTCACCTCAATACCCAAGATGTGGCCAGTATCATCCCCAAAATCCGTGAAGCCACTTCCATTCCGATTGCGGTAGGTTTTGGGATCAATGACGCTGAAAGTGCCCGCGCAGTGTCAAAAACAGCAGATGCAGTGGTTATTGGCAGTCGAATTATTCGGCTTTTAGAGGATTCTGCCCCCGGCCAAGCGGTACAATCACTCGAAACATTCATACGTGAAATTCGCGTCGCTTTAGATAGTTAATGCACTGGATAGTTAAAAACTGATGAGCTGGATCGATAAATTACTACCTCCACAAATCCAACATACGGATCCTGCAAATCGCAAATCTGTTCCTGAAGGACTTTGGGTTAAGTGCCCCAGCTGCGAAACTGTCCTTTACAGCACAGATATTGAAGCTAATTTATCGGTTTGCCCAAAATGTAGTCATCACATGCGCATCGGCGCTCGTCAGCGACTTGATAGTCTTTTGGATCCAAAAGGGCGTTATGAGATTGGCGCTGACATTTACCCGACCGATCCGCTTAAATTTAAAGATTCTAAAAAATACCCAGACCGCCTAAAAGAGGCAAGTGACGCCTCTGGTGAGTCCGAGGCATTGATTGTGCTTGGCGGCAAAATTGAAAGTATTCCAGTTGTAGTTGCATGCTTTGAGTTTCAATATATGGGTGGCTCGATGGGTTCAGTTGTTGGTGAGCGTTTTGCCCGTGGTGTGCAAGAAGCCATCGCTAAAAAGTGTGCATTTATTTGCGTAACAGCTACCGGCGGTGCGCGTATGCAGGAAAGTTTGCTCTCTCTTTTCCAGATGGCTAAGACCAACTCCATGTTGACCTTACTCTCTAAAAAAGGTTTGCCTTACATCAGCGTTTTGACTGACCCAACTATGGGCGGAATCTCTGCTAGCTTCGCCTTTATGGGTGACGTAGTAATGGCTGAGCCTAAAGCCTTGATTGGCTTTGCAGGTCCGCGTGTCATTGAACAAACTGTTCGTGAAAAATTACCAGATGGCTTTCAGCGTTCTGAGTTCTTATTGCAAAAGGGTGGCATTGACATGATTGTGGATCGTCGCCAAATGCGCGGTGAAATCGCTCGTCTCTTGGCATTGCTCCAGCAGCTTCCTGAGCCTGCGATTGCGGGTAGCGCAGCTGTATAAAGCGCTTGAGTTCCGCACACCAATCTCCCATTCTGTTTTCTAGCCTAACGGCTTGGCTTAGTCACCTCGAAACAGCCCACCCAGTCGGTATCGACATGGGTCTAGATCGGATTAATCGAGTTAAAGAAGCTCTGGGCTTGCACTTTGATTGCCCGGTGATCACTGTTGCTGGGACGAACGGCAAGGGCTCAACTTGCGCTTATCTTGAGAGTATCTTGCTGGCCTCTGGCTATAGAGTGGGTTGTCATATGTCTCCTCACTTACTGGTCTTTAACGAGCGTGCTCGAGTCAATGGTGAGGAAGTAAAAGATGATCTCTTACTAGAGCATTTTGCCGCCGTTGAGAAAGCGCGCGTCAGCATAGTGGATGCTCCAACGCTAACGTATTTTGAATTCACTACCTTGGCAATCATGCATTTATTTTCTAAGGCAAATTTAGATGCTGTTGTCCTTGAGGTTGGCATGGGTGGTCGTTTAGATGCCGTAAATATTGTTGATGCAGATTGCGCGATCGTCACTAGTATTGATATTGATCACGCTGATTTTTTAGGCGGTACACGTGAGGCAATTGGTCTTGAGAAGGCTGGTATTTTCCGCGCAGGTGCAATTGCAGTCTGTGGCGATCCTGTACCCCCCCAATCCTTAATTGATCATGCTGAAAAACTGGGTTGTGATTTATGGCTTCAAGGCCGTGATTACAATTTTCAGGGAGATAAGCAACAGTGGGGTTGGGCAGGGCGTCAAAAACGCTTTAGCGGTTTAGGCTATCCCGCTTTGCGAGGCGCTAATCAAATCCTCAATGCCTCTGCAGTGATTACCGCCTTGATGGCCTTACATCTACGTTTACCGGTAAGCGCTCAAGATATCCGGAATGGATTTGCTTTAGTAGAACTGCCTGGTCGTTTCCAGGTGCTTCCAGGCCAGCCAACTGTAGTTTTGGATGTCGCTCATAATCCCCATGCGGCAGCTACTTTGGGGCAAGGCCTCGATAAGATGGGCTATCACCCCTACACCTATGCCATTTTTGGTGCTATGGCAGATAAAGATATTGCCGGCGTGATCAAGCCTTTGCTCAGCAGTGTGGACTTCTGGTTCTGCACGGATTTACCGACCCCTCGTGCTGCTAGCGCTAAAGCCTTATCTGAGAAGCTGATTGAACTGGGTGTAGCAGTTAAAAATGGGGCAGATGGCGGAATTGAGTGCTTCCCAGATCCTGCTGCAGCGTATCAAAAAGCGCTTTCTAAGGCAGGTGAGGGTGATAGAATTGTCATCTTCGGATCCTTCTATACTGTTGCCGGAGTAATGGCATATCGAAATAACCAGGCCCATTGATCCATGATTCGTTTACCGAAGCTTTTTAAGCGAAACCCTGAGACTGAAGACCTTGATCGAGGTTCAGCAAGGGGTCGCCGCACCATCAATACATCAGCCCCCCGTAGTTTTCAGCGTGCTCAAGAAAATGAAGAGCTTGCCCTCACCGAAGATCCAGAACAACAGCGTGCCCGCCATCGCCTGATTGGTGCAACCGTTCTAGTGCTGATCGCAGTGATTGGTCTGCCTCGCATCTTGGATAACAAACCCAAGTCTGTGAATAACGATATTGCCGTGAATATCGTGACTAGTTTGCCGGCCCCAAATGCTGCAATGCCTGCTGGCGATGAAAAGGCAAAGGCATTAGTACCAGCGATTGAGGCACCAGTAAAAGAAAAAGAAGTTATTCCAGTTAAAGAGCCTGTAGCAACAACTTCACCTCAAGTGAAGCCAGATGCCAAATCACCATCCCCGAGCAAGGCGAACTCAATTGGTTTGGCTGCTGGGGAAGAGGTGGTTGTTGCACCAAGTCCCGCTACCAAGTCAAAAGCCGAAGAATTACCAAAAAAAGCTGGGGCCGGTAAATACGTTATTCAGATTGGCGCTTTTGCTTCTGAAGAGCGTGCAAATGGCTGGATTACTAAAATGAAAGATCAAAAGATCCCCAATTACGTCATTAATAAAACCGGTACAGATGGCGTGAAACTTTACGTTCTCAGAGCGGGTCCTTTTACTGATAAGGATGCAGCTGAAGCTGCAGAGAAGAAAGTCAAATCTATGGGCCTATCTCCAAGGCTGGTTGAGGTCGGAGCGCCTTAATGGAATATTTATCCACCTTAAAGTTAACTACGGTGGATTACTTCACCCTGGTTGTACTGCTAGTCTCTGCATTGGTGGGGATTTCAAGAGGTCTATTTAAAGAGGTTTTGGCTCTGGCATCTTGGTTTATAGCTGCCTGGGTTGCTTATCACTACACCAATTATCTTTCTGTTGAATGGTTATCCACTTTTCATATGGATGAACTGCTTAGTTTGGGCTTGAGTTTCCTTATTTTATTTATTCTGACTTTGATAGTGTGTGGCTTAGTCGGTAATGTGATTCAAAAGATTA
>NZ_NCFJ01000196.1:0-4272 GCF_002281105.1 Polynucleobacter sp. 35-46-11 | reverse complement strand
TATGAGCACTTATGTTTGCCCTAGCTGTGGTCATGAAGAGCATATTTTTGGCACTGGCGGTGGCGAGAAAATGTGTCAAGAGTACGGCACAGATTTCTTGGGCGCTTTACCGCTCAATTTATCAATTCGTGAGCAAGCGGATGCTGGTTTGCCAACGGTAGTTGCTGATCCTGATAGCCCCATAAGCAATATCTATAAAACCATTGCAAGACAAGTTGCAATTAAAGTGGCTGCTCTTTCGAAAGATATGAGTAGCAAGTTTCCTAGCATTGTTGTTCAAAACACCTAATTACTGATGAAGTTCGCCGTCGTCATGCGTAAGCAAAAAGTCGATAACCCTTGGATTGATTTCCGTTGGGCGGCAACAGAGGTGCTTCCAGATTATGGCCAATTTTCTTCTTCTCACCCCCCTGAAAAAATCATGGGGCAGTTTCTAGGCAGGGATGAGCAAGGAGAGTCTTGGTTGTTTACCGGATACGAGCTCGATTTGTATCCTGATGATGCTGAGGGTTACTACCTCAATGTTTCTGCAACTTTTCCATGCTGGTTTGTTATGTGGCGCATGGAAGAGGATTTTGATCAATATATAGATGATCAATCCAAAACGCTCATTAGTTCGGAATCTAGCTTTCCAATTCCGCATCGTGTAGATGTGAGTTATAACGAAGCCGCCCACTTAATTGATAGTGGTGAAACAGTGGATAACATTCCCATGAATGATGAGCATGCTTCTTGGTTGCAGGGTTTTGTGAACCAGCATTTTCGGCCTGAGCCAAAAAAGAGGCATAAACCCGCATCCTTTAAAGGTGCCAATCGTTCTTCGGAGGATTGATGGAAAGCCGATTTTTAAGTCGATGGTCCCGCCTTAAATCGGGTAAAGCAGTTCAATCTGAGGAAGAGCTCGCACCATCGTCTCAGGCGGTTGAACCAAAAATTTCCACTGATGTTCAAGACCCCATTTCATCTGAAGAAGTCAAATTGCCTTCGCTTGATGATGTTGAGAAGATTGATGAGTTAGCTCCTGATTTCTCTGCGTTTATGCAGCCAGGCGTTGACCCAGGGGTTCAGCAGGCGGCATTAAAAAAAATGTTCTCTGATCCCCACTTCAACATCATGGACGGTCTTGATGAATATATTGATGATTATTCAAAGCCCAATCCTATTCCATTGGCCATGCTAAAGCGTATGGCCCAATCCGATATGCTGAGTATCTTTAGTAAAGCTGACGATCAAACTGTTACTGATATTACTACCACCGATTCATCTCATGCCCAATTAAGTGATCAAGATACCCATTCCACAGCTTTACCTAATTCTCCAGAGAGTCGTATAACATCGACCGCTGCAACTCCTGATGATGTGCAATTGAACCCTGTGCCCATGCCTGTGGATAAGAAATCGAGTTAAGAAGATTATTAATGAGCCAAAAATTAATTTGTAACTGCAATGGAACGATGCCTCTTGATTCAAGTAAATTGGGTGTCAAGATACACACTGCCTTATGTAGGCAAGAACTCAATTCGGTCGTGGATGCATTTAACGGCGATGATTCTCTTATCATTGCCTGCACGCAGGAAGGCGCCTTGTTTAATGAGTTGGCAGCGCAATCGGAAAAACCCTTAATTGCACCATTGCGTTTTGTAAATATTCGTGAGGTTGCTGGGTGGACACAGGAAGCTCTGTCATCTTCTCCAAAAATTGCTGCGTTGCTTGCCTTGGCTGATATGCCTGAGGCTGACCCTGTTCCGGTCATTAATTACGAGAGTCAAGGTCGCACATTAATTATTGGTGCTGGTGAGCAAGCCATTCCTTGGGCCGAACAGTTGGGTGATGTATTGGAAGTCTCTGTTCTCTGTACTGAACCAAGTCCGCTGCCATTATCAAGAGACTTTCCTATTTATTCTGGCTCAACAAACTCGATAGAAGGATATCTTGGGAATTTCACAGTGCAGTGGGAGTTAGAAAACCCCATTGATCCTGAGATGTGCACTCGCTGCGGTGCTTGTGTTGAGGTTTGTCCATCTGGCGCGATTAATGATTCATTTCAGATTGATTTAGATAAGTGCAAATCTCATCGCAAATGTATTACGGCCTGCGCCAGTATTGGTGCGATCAACTTTGATCGGGTTGAGCGTAATCGCACTGCTCAATTCGATTTAATTTTAGATTTACGTTCAAAGACTCATATGCGTATGAGTCAAACTCCTCAGGGTTATTTTGCTCCGGGTACTGATCCGCTGGAACAATCATTTGCTGCTAATAAGCTATTGAGTCTAGTAGGGGAGTTTGAGAAGCCCAAGTACTTTGCTTATAACGAAAAAGTTTGCGCCCATGGCCGTAACGGTAAAGTTGGTTGTAATGCTTGTATAGAGGTTTGTTCAACTGCAGCCATTAGTTCGCTTTTCAAAAATGGGCAAGGTACTGTTGAAGTTAATCCAAACTTATGTATGGGATGCGGAGCTTGCTCCACTGTATGCCCATCGGGTGCGATGCGGTATAACTATCCAAGCGTTTCACACCAGGGTAAAGAAATCAAAACTTTGGCAAATGTTTTTTCTCAAGAGTGCGCTAAAGAAAATAAATCTGTTAGTCCCGCGCTCCTGATACACACCCTGAAAGCTGGCACAAACCTAATCGATGCGCTTGGTCGCGCTGCCCATTTAAACCCAAGTCGATATGAAGGATTACCTTCCTACTTAATCCCCTATGGCGTTGAGCATATTGCCTCAACAGGAATCGACCTATGGTTAGGCGCATTGAGTTATGGCTTTAGTGAGGTTTACTTATTGTTGTCAGGTGAGCAAGATCCTGCTTATCAAGCTGCTTTGCAAACACAGACTGAGCTCTGCAATGCAATCTTGGCGGCATATGGCTTTGAAGCGCGCATCAGTTTGATCCATGCGGCTGCATCAGATGACATAGCCTCGGTTTCTTTGGTGATGGGTCAGTTGCGTCAACGTGGTCCACTTGCAGCAGTGTGTACCCCCGCTACTTTTGGTTTAAACAATCAGAAGAGAGAGACGATAGAAGCAGTTTTAGGTCATTTGGAAAAACAGGCAACAACAGCTTTGCCTGAGGCAGGCGCTCCTTTGCCGGCCTCCTCATTACTGGGCGGCTTAAATATCAACAAGGATGCATGTACGCTATGTATGTCATGTGTTGGCAGTTGCCCAGAAGGTGCGCTATTAGACAATCCGGACGAGCCTAAGTTGTCCTTTATAGAGAAGCAATGTGTTCAGTGCGGCATCTGTGTAACCGCTTGCCCTGAGCATGCTTTGAGCTTGATGCCACGCTTATTGAGCGTTGATCAAAGAAAGCAACGAGTTAATTTAAATGAGACCAAGCCTTTTCACTGCATTAGTTGTGGCAAGCCCTTTGGGACTCTCAAAATGGTTGACCTGATGTTGACCAAGCTTGGTACACATGCCGCCTTCTCTGGACCAGCAATGGAGCGCTTAAAGATGTGTAGTGATTGTCGCGTAGTAGATATGATGAAGAATGAAACATGAGTGAATTAGAAAAAGATCAGAAGATTGCAGAAGTGGGTGACGTTGGCTTGCCTGAAGATTTAGCCAGAGCTGACTTATATGGTTTGATAGCCCGCTTCTTTTTGTTACCCCCTGATCAGGAGCTGCTTGACCAGATAGCGGCATCTATCCCAGAGGGGCAGGGCAGTGCTGATGAAGCGCCACTTGCTCGACTATGGGATAACTTGGTGGAATTAGCTAAAAATAATCCTGCTCAAGCATGGAGAGATGAATTTGATGCGAACTTCATTAGCGTTGGTAAGCCAAATGTTGTTCTCAATGCATCTTTTTACTTGGCAGGACATCTCAACGAAAAGCCTTTGGTGGAGATTAGGCGCTCCTTAGACACATTTGGTCTTGAAGCTGCCGAGAATATTACTGAAACTGAAGATCACATCGCTGCCTTGTGTGAGGTTATGCGTTATCTCATCGCTGGTGACGATGTGGTGATTTCCAACCTGACAAATCAAAGGATCTTTTTTAATGCCCATATTCGTCCCTGGTATGACGAATTGTGCGATGCAATAGAAATAATTCCGGACATGCATTTATATCATTCAGTTGCTGCCTTGACCCGTGAATTCATGGCAATTGAAGCCCAAGGCTTCGATATGATTTGATATTGCATTGCATCATTTTTCTGTGATCAATTCACCGAAAATATATTTATTGTTATATATGCAAAAAATACAATTACCAATTACACTTTGACATAGATCAATTTGCACCACAAAGGAGTTTGCGA
>NZ_NCFJ01000195.1:0-4276 GCF_002281105.1 Polynucleobacter sp. 35-46-11 | reverse complement strand
GACCGTGCCGTCATAGATCTGGCCGACTTCCGGCTCGGAGGCGATCGACTTGATCCAATTGATCGCCGCCTTGATGGACTCGCCGTTCGCGGAGGCGATGTATCTTGGAGACCTCAGTGGTGTAAATGAATGGCTGACGGCTTCTTTGGGTGCTAGCGCTTTACTAGTTTTTGTGCTTCCACAGAGCCCCATGGCTCAACCTTGGGCAGTCATTGCAGGTAATACTCTATCTGCTTTAGTCGGTATCTCAGTCATTCATTTTGTGGAAGATCCACTGATGGCAATGTCATTGGCAGCCAGCTTATCCATTTTAGGAATGTTTATTTTGCGCTGCTTGCACCCTCCTGCCGCAGCAATTGCTTTAATTGTGGTGCTTGGCAATGTCATGCATTATCGGTATGCAATATTTCCGATAATGATAGATTCTGTAATACTAGTTTTGGTTGCGGCAGCCTATAGCAATTTAACTGGTAAAAGTTACCCCAATAGACCAAGCTAGGATTGATAACTTTTCTAGCTTATCTGAATAATTTCAAGATATCTGGCCATCACCAGCAGGTGGCGTTAGGCCAAAATGCTCATAAGCCTGACGTGTTGCGACCCTGCCTCTAGAGGTTCTTTGTAGGTAGCCTTGTTGAATCAGGTAGGGCTCCAATACATCTTCAATGGTGTCACGCTCTTCGCCAATAGCGGCTGCTAAGTTATCAATACCCACTGGCCCGCCATCAAACTTATGCAAGATAGCTTCCAGTAATTTCCTGTCCATTACATCAAAACCACTTGGGTCCACATCGAGCATTTTTAATGCTGCATCTGCCATTTGCTTGGTAATGGTGCCGGTACCCTTGACCTCGGCATAGTCACGTACTCGACGTAGCAGGCGATTGGCAATACGTGGTGTGCCTCTAGCGCGCTTTGCAATCTCAATCGATCCCTCTGGGTCAATATCAGCTTTGAGTAAGCTGGCAGAGCGCGTAATAATTTTGGTGAGCTCTTCAGTAGTGTAGAACTCCAGTCTTGCCACAATACCAAAGCGATCACGCAGTGGATTAGTGAGCATACCGGCACGAGTAGTTGCACCGATTAAGGTAAATGGCTTGAGATCAATTTTGACGCTGCGCGCTGCAGGCCCCTCACCAATCATGATGTCCAGGCTGTAGTCTTCTAGTGCTGGATAGAGAATCTCCTCAACTACTGGAGAGAGTCGATGAATCTCATCAATAAAGAGCACATCGTTTGCTTCCAAATTGGTAAGTAATGCAGCAAGATCGCCAGGTCTATCCAGAACGGGGCCGCTAGTTTGGCGCAAGTTCACGCCTAGTTCTCTAGCAATGATGTGGGCTAGGGTAGTTTTACCAAGGCCAGGAGGGCCAAAAAGTAGTACGTGATCGAGAGCCTCTTGTCGGGCTCTCGTTGCAGTAATAAAGATTTCTAGTTGAGCGCGAGCCTTGGTTTGACCAACATACTCATCCAACTGTTTTGGACGCAAGGCTCTTTCAAAGACGGCTTCAGAATTACCTGCCGCGCCGCTAACGATACGGTCATTGGCTTCAGGTAAATCTTCGGGAATTGAGCTGAGATCTTCGGTGTGGATTGCCATACTGCAAGTGTAGTGGTGTTTGAGTGCTTAGTTATGAAGACTTCGAGAGGTATTTGAGGCCCATGCGAATACCATCTGAAACGGTAGTGTCAGGCGGTATTTGTTTGAGGGCAAGATGCGCTTCTTTTTCTGAATAACCTAGCGCCAAGAGTGCCTGCAATATTTCACTGCTGGCTTCAATTGTCTGGGGCTTGCCACCCACAATTCCTAAATCTGGAGCTAGCTTCCCTTTGAGCTCGAGGCAAAGACGCTCGGCAGTCTTTTTCCCAATGCCAGGAACCTGAGTCAGGCGTCCCGCTTCTTGCATTGCAATGGCTTGAGCTAATTCATTGACACTCATGCCGGAAAGTACTGCAAGGGCAGTCCGCGATCCAACACCGCTAATTTTGATCAGTTGTCTAAAAGCTTCGCGCTCTGTTTCTGTAGCAAAGCCAAAAAGTTGCTGCGCATCTTCTCGTACTTGAAAGTGCGTGAGAAGTGTAATTTTTTGATTAGTCTCTGGCAATTGGTACAGGGTACTCATGGGCACATCGATCTCATAACCAACGCCTTGGCAATCTACCAAGAGGCGAGGTGGGTGAACCGAAACGAGAATTCCTTGAATGCGACCAATCATGTAAAGATCTTAACCTGTTTGTATTGTTATTTCTTACTACTCTTTTTGGGCATAAGGGCGGCAGTAATGGCTTTCGGAATCTGGGCATGATGCGCAGCGCAAATCGCCACCCCTAATGCATCGGCTGCATCTGTACCAGGGGCGCGGCTTAGGCGTAGCAAACGCTTGACCATTTCTTGCACCTGAGGTTTGGTGGCTCTTCCAGTTCCGACGATGGACTGCTTTACCCTAAGTGCACTGAACTCTGCGACTGGGAGCTTGTCGGACACTAGAGCTGCAATCACTGCACCTCGTGCCTGACCTAGCATCAATGTAGAGCGAGGATTGACGTTCAGGAATACTTCTTCAATAGCAGCTTGCTCTGGGTGGTATGTCTCTAGAACTTCTTTAATGCCTGCATACAAGATTCCCAGTCGCTCAGGAAGTCCTTGTGCTGGGTCGCCACTCTCAATCGTCCCAGAGGCTACGTAACTCAGCTTTTGGCCATCAACATCAATAACGCCAAAACCCGTTGTTCGTAGACCTGGGTCGATTCCTATCCAGCGCATGGGTGCTTAGTGTCGGAAGTGACGTGTGCCAGTAAAGATCATGGCAATGCCATGCTCATTGGCCGCCGCAATAATTTCATCATCACGCATGCTGCCACCAGGCTGGATGGCGCAGCTTGCACCACCATTTACAACGACATCCAAGCCATCTCTGAATGGGAAGAAGGCATCGCTAGCAACTGCCGAGCCTTTCAGGCTCAGACCTGCGTTCTCTGCCTTAATGCTTGCCATGCGAGCGGAATCGACGCGACTCATTTGACCAGCACCAATACCAAGCGTCATGCCCTTAGCGCAATACACAATTGCATTTGACTTCACAAACTTGGCAACGCGCCATGCAAACATCATGTCATGCATTTCGCTTGGAGTTGGAAGACGCTTACTTACAACACGCATTTCGTTTTCAAGGACGTTTTTCGCATCAGGAGACTGAACTAGCAATCCGCCGCCAACGCGTTTGAAGTCAAAAGTATTAAACGCAGTGCCCAGAGGAATCTCTAAGAGACGCACATTTTGTTTAGCAGCAAATATAGCCTTTGCTTCATCGCTAAAACTAGGCGCAATTAATACTTCTACAAACTGTTTGGAAATTGCCTCAGCTGCGGCACCGTCACATGGCACATTGAGGGCAATAATTCCACCGAAGGCAGAGCTTGGGTCGGTTTTAAATGCTTTTTGATAAGCCTCGAGGCCGTTAGCTGCAACGGCTACGCCGCAAGGGTTGGCATGCTTAATAATGACGCAGGCTGCGGCACCACCAGTACTGCCAGTGAAGCTCTTGACGCATTCCCAGGCAGAGTCAGCATCAGCGATGTTGTTGTAGGAGAGCTCTTTACCTTGTAGTTGCTTGTAATTGGCAAGCGCACCATCAACCGGATAGATATCTTTATAAAAAGCAGCTGATTGGTGTGGGTTCTCCCCATAACGCATCTCTTGTACTTTTTCAAAGGCAAGGTGTAAGGTTTCTGGATAGGCAGAACGTTTCTTGTGATCGAGATCATCACCTAATGCAGATAAATAATTGGCAATCGCGCCGTCGTATTGAGCGGTATGGGCAAATACCTTTTTAGCTAGAGCTAAATTAGTTTTATAGGAAACCACGTTCTGATTGACTTTCATTTCTTCAAGTACAGGCGCGTAGTCTTCTGGTGAAATGAGCACCGTCACATCTTGATGATTCTTGGCGGCAGCACGCAACATGGCTGGGCCACCAATATCAATATTTTCAACCGCATCTTCAAATGAGCAATCGGCTTTAGCAACGGTCTCATTAAACGGATAGAGATTAATAACTAGCATGTCGATCGTATCGATACCATGTTCTTTCAAAGCAGCCATATGCTCAGGGAAGTCTCGACGAGCCAATAAGCCACCATGCACCATGGGATGCAGGGTCTTTACGCGGCCATCCAACATCTCTGGGAACTTGGTGAGTGAAGATACCTCCACTACAGGTAAATTATTTTCAGCTAATAGCTTTGCAGTACCACCAGTAGAAATCAGTTTGATGCC
>NZ_NCFJ01000194.1:0-4284 GCF_002281105.1 Polynucleobacter sp. 35-46-11 | reverse complement strand
GAAGAAACCGCGAAAACGCTCATCATGAAAGCGCGCGAACATTGGTTTACTTCATGAGAGGAAGTAGTGCATGGCAACAACAGTAAAAGTACTCGCTAAGGAATTAAAACGTACCGCGCTAGACCTTCTGGAGCAATTGAAGGCGGCCGGTATCGAAAAAGGTTCTGAGGACGACAGCATTACCGAGAAGGACAAGACTGTCCTGCTTGAGCATTTGCAAAAAGAGCATGGCAGTGCAGATACAGGTAGTCGTAAAAAGATTACTCTCATCAAGCGCGAAAACTCCGAGATTCGTCAGGCAGATTCTGCTGGACGCACTCGTACCGTGCAGGTTGAGGTGCGTAAAAAGCGCGTGCTCGTTAAGGCGGGAGATAAAGTGCCTGAAGAGACGCCAGCTCCAGTTGCTAAAGAAGTCGCTCCTGCAGCGCCTGCTAAGCCAATTCTTTCTGCTGAAGAGCTAGAAAAACGCGCAGCTGAAGCAACTCGTCAGGCTGAGTTGTTGGCTCGTCAAGAAGCGGAAATGAAGGCGGCAGAAGATGCCCGTCAAAAAGAAGCTGATGCTGCAGCGGCTGCAAGTGCAGCTGAGCCTGTTGTTGAAAAAGTAGCCAAGTCAGTTGATGATGCCTCTGCTGCTGAAGTAGTTGCTGCTAAAGCTGTCGACAAGAAAGCGCAAGCTGATAAAGCTGCTAAAGATATCGTTGACGCCAATAAAGCACAGTTGGCAGATATTACAAAACGTCGTGCCGCTGCTGAGGCTGAAGCTTTAGCGATTCGCGACATGATGAGTGCGCCTGCACGTGTTCTCAAAGCACCAAGTGAAATTGCTGCTGAAGAGGCAAAAAAAGGTACCCTGCATAAGCCTGCAAAGGCTGAAGGTGCTGACGATAAGAAAAAAGCAGTTGCCAAGGTTGGCGGTAAGACGATTAAGTCTGCAGAGACTTCATCCACTTGGCAAGAAGAGGGCGCCAAGAAACCTGGCGGTCTCAAGACTCGTGGCGACAGCTCTGGTGGTGTAGGCGGTTGGCGTTCAGGTGGTGGTAGAAGAAAACAACGTCAAATTGCTGAAGCCAATGTCGATACCAATTTCCAGGTACCTACTGAAGCTATTGTGCGCGATGTTCATGTTCCAGAAACCATTACTGTTGCTGAGTTAGCTCATGCAATGGCCGTGAAGAGTGCAGAAGTGATTAAGCTCTTGATGGGTATGGGTCAGATGGTGACAATCAACCAGATCTTGGATCAAGATACTGCCATGATCATCGTAGAAGAAATGGGCCATACAGCTCATGCTGCTAAGTTAGATGATCCAGATTTAGATCTCGGTATTGCTGGTCACGATGCAGAGTTATTGCCACGTCCACCAGTTGTTACGGTGATGGGCCACGTTGACCACGGTAAAACATCTTTGCTTGATAAGATTCGTGCAGCTAAGGTTGCTACTGGTGAAGCCGGTGGTATCACTCAGCATATCGGCGCTTATCACGTCGAAACTCCACGCGGCATGATTACCTTCCTTGATACTCCGGGTCACGAAGCTTTTACGGCAATGCGTGCTCGCGGTGCTAAGGCAACGGATATCGTGATCTTGGTAGTGGCAGCCGATGACGGTGTGATGCCACAAACGAAAGAAGCGATTGCTCACGCAGTAGCGGGTGGCGTTCCAATCGTTGTAGCAATTAATAAGATTGATAAGCCAGAGGCAAACGTAGAGCGCGTTAAAACTGAGTTAGTCGCTGAACAAGTGGTTCCTGAAGAGTACGGTGGTGATGTGCCATTTATTGGTGTCTCTGCTAAAACAGGTGACGGCATTGATGCCTTGCTTGAGAATGTACTTTTGCAAGCAGAAATTTTGGAACTCAAGGCAGCGAAAGATGCTCCTGCGCAAGGTCTCGTTATTGAGGCGCGTTTGGATAAAGGTCGCGGTCCTGTGGCTACTATTTTGGTTCAGTCAGGTACCCTCAAGCGTGGCGATATGTTACTGGCTGGTTCAACCTATGGTCGCGTTCGTGCGATGTTGGATGAAAACGGCAAGCCATGTAACGAAGCTGGTCCATCCATCCCTGTAGAGATTCAAGGTTTATCTGAAGTTCCTGCAGCTGGCGAGGCAGTGCAAGTTGTTCCTGACGAGCGCAAAGCACGTGAGATCGCACTGTTCCGTCAAGGTAAGTTCCGTGATGTGAAGTTGGCTAAACAGCAAGCATTCAAACTCGAAACCATGATGGAAAACATGGAAGAGGGAGCAATTGAAGCAAAGCTCTTGCCATTGATCATCAAAGCCGACGTACAAGGTTCACAAGAAGCTTTGTCACAGTCATTGCAAAAGCTCTCTACTGCAGAGGTGAAGGTTCAAATCGTTCACGCAGCAGTAGGTGGTATTACTGAGACTGACGTTAACTTGGCAGTTGCTTCTAAAGCAGTCATCATTGGCTTTAACTCTCGTGCAGATGGTGCGGCACGTAAGTTAGCTGAGAACAATGGTGTGGATATTCGCTATCACAACATTATTTATGACGCGGTTGATGAAGTGAAAGCAGCTTTAAGTGGCATGTTGACACCAGACAAGAAAGAAGAAATCACCGGCATGGTGGAGATTCGTCAAGTCTTCTTGGTATCTAAAGTTGGCGCGATTGCCGGTTGCTTGGTTCTCGATGGCGTCATTAAGCGTACTTCTAGTGTCCGTCTCCTGCGTGAAAACGTAGTGATCTGGAGCGGCGAGTTGGATTCGCTCAAGCGCTTTAAAGATGATGCAAAAGAAGTTCGTGCTGGTGTTGAGTGTGGCCTGTCATTAAAAGGCTATAACGACATCAAAGAAGGTGATCAACTCGAAGCGTTTGAAGTTACTGAAGTTGCCCGCACACTCTAAGACGCACCCAGTTAATGCATAAAACTAGTCCACATCGTAACCAGCGTCTCGCCGATCAAATTCAGCGAGACCTGGCCGAACTCATTCCTCGTGAATTACGTAGCCCAAGCTTGGGTTTGATTACTTTACAAAGTATTGAACTCACACCGGATTTAGCGCATGCAAAAGTCTTTTTTACAGTCTTGGGTGCTGAGCCTGAGGTTGCACTGAAGGCATTGCAGGATAAGGCAGGTTATCTACACTCTTTGTTGTTTAAGCGTTTGCATATCCATACTGTGCCAACCCTGCATTTTCACTACGACAGTTCTGTTGAGCATGGCATTGAAATGTCTCGCTTAATTGATCAAGCGGTGGATAGTGATCGCAAAGACGAGAACGCGTAAATAGTTATGTCTGTACGTATCGATGGCGTTGTTTTGCTTGATAAACCTGCTGGCATGAGCTCGCAAGGTGCGGTCACTGCTGTGAAACGTGCATTCAATGCAGAAAAAGCGGGGCACACTGGCACTCTAGATCCAATGGCTACAGGCTTACTACCCATTTGCTTGGGTGAAGCCACTAAGTACTCTCAGGATTTATTGGAAGCCGATAAAACCTACATCGCTCAAGTCAAATTTGGTCAGCGTACTGATACTGGTGATGCTGAAGGCCTTGTAATTGAAGAGCTCGCTGTACCTGTATTTGCAGATAATGCTGCCATTAAGGCGGCATTAGATTCTTTGTTGCCGGCTTTTAGCGGTCAAATCAGTCAGGTTCCGCCAATGTATTCCGCGCTCAAGCGCGATGGTAAGCCCCTATATGAATACGCCCGTGCGGGTGTTGAGCTAGAGCGTGCTCCAAGAGATATTACGATTCATGCAATTCGTTGGACCAATATCAATTGGCCTGAAGCTACTTTAGAAGTCAGTTGCAGTAAGGGTACCTACATCCGCGTATTGGCAGAAGATATTGGCAAAGCCTTAGGCTGTGGCGCCCATTTGGTTGGCCTACGCCGCACCGAAGTAGGTCATCTCAATTTAGAGCAGTCTTTCACAATCGAATCTATTCAGAAGGGCTTGCAAGATAGTTCCAGCTATATCCTGCCAGTCGATGCACTTTTACAAACGCTGCCGCATTTAACTGTGGATGAACAGCAAGCAAAACGATTGGAGATGGGTCAACGAGTCCCGCTCAATTTACCGTCGATAGAAGCGCTAGTGCGTATCTATCGTGCAACTGCTGCTCCACATAACTTTATTGGCACTGGAGATTGGCGCTCTGGGGTATTGCACCCTAAGCGTTTGATTTCTTCAGCACATTAAATACATTCAACCCCTTTATTTATTAACCTTATTCTTAACTTCAGAAGCTTCACATGACTAAACGCGCACTTCGTAATATCGCCATCATCGCCCACGTTGACCACGGTAAAACTACTTTGG